>JBGSME010000103.1:0-5591 GCA_041740335.1 Bryobacteraceae bacterium
GGCGACCTCGCCGGAGCGCGCCCGCTGCTCACCCGAGCTGTCGACATTCGCACGCGCTTCCTCGGCCCCGACCATCCCTACACGCGCGGCTCTGCGGCCGCCTTGCGCTCGCTCGACGAGTAAGGCGCCACCACAGTCGCGACCTACGGAGCATCCTGCTTGTCGAGCACCCCACCGATATTCCGCGAGGCGTGCAGTACCGGAATCACCAGCGTCTCGACGCCAGCGTCGCGGCAGAAGACAAGCATCTGATCGAAGTCCGGCACCAGGACAAAACGCAACCCTTCAGCCGCGGATGCCGCAGCCGGACCGGCCCATCAAGTTGCGGAAAAAACCAGCTAACCACGGTCTCGCAGTTGCGAAGAACGCGGTCGCCCAAGGCCGTGTCGCCCGCAGAGTCATACTAAGCAGCCTGTTCGAGCAGATCCGCCCGAGCGGCGGGCAAGACGATCACGCGGCCCATCAGCGGCGCTTGCGGACCCGGGTTCGCCTGGCCGCCAACTCGACCAGCGTCTCCCAGAATTTCGGCGACGCTGGAACGCCGCGGCCGCTGTCGAGCCTCCACCAAAAGTGTTTCAAGGCGCTCCTCAGCCCGTTCTTTTTGGTCGCGGCGGACCAATTCGCGAACATACTCGCTGCCGCTGCCGTAGCCGCCGCTTTGGACACGCTCCTCGACGAAGTCTTTCATGCCTTCCGGCGCAAACGATTCTCACCCTCCGAAGTGGAGCGGATGCTCGCAGCCGGGTCCTCCACGGCCAACGCGTGGAACTGATCGCCGGGGACCTCATTGACAAGTCCGCAGACAACCCTACGCACGCGTATGTGATCCACCCAACTACACGCGCAGCCGGTCCGAATCCAACTTCCGATCGAACCCGGAAGCGCCGATCGCGAGTGGAGCCTGCCAGAGCCCAACCTCGCTGTAGTTGCGGCGCTCGAACCAAACCACCGGACCCAACATCCAAAGGGCGCTGAAACGATCCTTCTCTCGTCGACATCGCAGGCCGGCGGCTCCTCCTGCACCGGCGGCCCGCCAACGGCGTCTATCAGGATTTGCACAGCCTCGCGGAAACCGCGGCGGTCGAACTCAATCCCGGAACCGCCATTCCGGTGAACCCATCTGCTGCCGTAACGCCCCCACCTCACCCCCGCTCCCGCCACAACGGCAGCGCCAGCAGCGCCCACAACGTCGCCGGAGCCAATATCAATAACCCCACCCCAAGGCTCACCGTCCGCACCCCCACCCCCATATCCACCGCGCTCCCCGCAATCCACGTACTCACCGTCATCGTCATCACCAGAAACGCAAAGTCCGCCGAAAACACCCGCCCCCGGAAACGATCCTCCGCCTGCTGCTGGATCATCGTCGTCGAAAAAACCCAAATCGTCGCCCCGCCCGCATGGCCCAAAGTTACACAAGCCATCGCGGTAAAGATATCCGGCGCGAACGCAAGCGCCACATAACCCGCCGTCGCCGCGAAGAACCCATACAGGATCCCCGTCCGCAGCCGCTCCGGATGACCGCCCGCCCAGTATCCTCCCGCAATCGGCCCTATTAGCGATCCAATCCCCCGCGCCCCCATCAACAAACTCATCCCCAACATCGCCCCGGACTCCATCCGGAATACCCGCTCCCCGTAAATCGAAAGGATGATATAGTTAGCCCCCATAAATCCAAGCCCGGCCTTCGATAACAACGTCGCCAATAGCCGCTTGTGATGAAAGATATACCGGAAACCGTCCATCACCGGAGTAAAGTCGAATAAGTCCCCCGCCCGCAGCGGCGGCATGTTATCCGCGTGCGGCTCATTCACCCGCATCCGCAAAATCAACCCCGCCGACACCAGAAACGTCACCGAATTGATCAGAAAGACCGCGTTCCGCCCAAGCCATACGCCCAGTAATCCTCCCAGCGCGCTCCCTATCGCAAGGTTGAATGACCATGTCGTCGACGATAACGTATTCGCGATCAGCGTCTCCCGCGGACCCTTCACCAGATTCGGCAGCAGCGCGCTCCGCCCCGGCTCAAAGAATCCCCACATCGCCGTCTCCAGCACCAGCAGCACATACAACGGCCAAATCGTCGTCACCGTCGTCGCCCACAACATCGCCAGCACCACGAAGAACCGCGCAAAGTCCGCCGCGATCATCACCGAACACCGCCGCAGCCGGTCGTTGATCACACCCGCCATCGGCGACACCAGCATCTGCGGCAGCGTCTGCAGTATCACCGCCGTCGCCACGCTCCGCGCCATCCCTGTCCGCTCCAGCAGCAGGTCGTAGATAACTACCGCGTAAAGCCAGTCGCCGATCTCGCTGACGATCTGCGCCATCCACAACAACCGGTAGTTACGGTTCGTGCGCAGGAGTTGGGCGTAGTCGCGCCAGCCAAGCCGGGCGGCGTAGGCGGCATCCTGCTCCATAACTTAGCCGGCGTAAAGGCCCATGCGCTGCTTCACCGTTCGAATCGTTCCATCGGCGATCGGCGTAACTCGCGCAGCGCCCTCCGCCAGCACCCCGTCCAGATACGCGGCGTCGGCCGTGATCTCCCGGTACCGCCGTTGGAACGGCTCCAGGTGCGACAACACCATCTCCGCTACGTCTTTCTTCAAGTCGCCATAGCGCTTGCCTTCGAAGTGCGCGCGTACGCCGGCATCGTCCCATTCCGAAAACGCCTGGAAGATGCCGAGCAGGTTCGCCACGCCCTCCCCCATTGACTCGAAATTCACGCCCGCTTGCGTATCCGTCACCGCCCGCATAATCTTCTTCCGCGCAACTTCCGGAGCGTCCAACAGCCCGATCGCATGCCCCGATCCCGCTGCTGACTTACTCATCTTCTTCCCCGGATCGTCCAAACCCATCACCCGCGCTCCCACCGTCGGAAGCTTCGTCGCCGGCACCACGAACGTCTCCCCATACAGCGAATTGAATCGCTCCGCAATATCGCGAGTAAGTTCCAGATGCTGCGCCTGATCGTCCCCCACCGGCACAATCGCCGCGTTGTAGAGAAGGATGTCCGCCGCCATCAGCACCGGATACTGCAGCAGTCCCGATCCTACGCTCGCCAGCGCATCGTCCTGCCCGCTCCCGATCTTCTGCTTCCACTGTTCGGCCTTTGACTTGAACTGTGTCATCCGATGCAGCCACCCCAACGGCGTCACGCACGTCAGCATCCACGAAAGTTCCGCATGCGCCGGCACCGCCGACTGCACAATCAGCGACGATACCTTCGGGTCAATCCCCGCCGCCAGAAAAAGTCCCGCGATTTCCAGAATCTTCGCCCGCAACTCCTCCGGCTTCTGATACACCGTGATCGCGTGCAGATCCACCACGCAGAAGATGCATTCATAGTCGTGCTGCAGCCGCACGAAGTTCTTGATCGCGCCCAGGTAGTTGCCGATATGTAGATTGCCCGTGGGCTGAACGCCAGAGAAGACTCTTGATTTCATGCTGTCAGTGGGTGCGTGGAGTAAAGAACCATCGTAGACCAGTGGAAGTTGCTTTGCAGCCCGCGCCTTTCCGCGCACCGCGCTGCGCCACCTACCACGCAACGCATGGAATGAAATAAACTGGACGCGATGCTCCGCAAATCCGTCTGGCTCACCGCTGCCGCCCTCGCCGCCGCCGTCGTCTCCCGTCCCCCCGACATTCCCTTCGAAAAACACACCATCGATCTCGGCGCCAACGAGACCTGCACTTTCGCCGACATCAACCGCGACGGCAAACTCGATATCGTCTCCGGCGAAAACTGGTACGCCGCGCCAGCCTGGAAAAAAACCCGCTTCCGCGAACTCAATTTCAACAATAACTACATCGACAACTTCAGTGACCTCGCCGTCGACGTCAACGCCGACGGCTACGTCGATATCGTCAGCGGCAATTGGTTCAGCCGCCAACTCTCCTGGTGGGAAAACCCCGCCAGGAAATCCGGCCCCTGGAAACAGCACATGATCGAAGAAGGCAAAAACGTCGAGTTCGCCTTCCTCGTCGACCTCAACAACGACGGCAAAGCCCTCGAAGTCCTCCCCCAATTCGGCGGCGGCCAAGCCATCACCGCCTGGTACGAACTCGTCCAAGGCGCTTGGAAAAAGCACACCGTCAGCGACAAGGGCTTCGGACACGGCATCGGCGCCGGCGACGTAAACAAAGACGGCAAAGCCGACGTCCTCACCCCCAAAGGCTGGTTTGAGGCCCCCGATTGGAAATGGCATCCCGACTGGGATATGAAGGTCCACGTCAGCTTCATCCACGTCGACGACGTCAATCACGATGGCCGAAATGACCTCGTGTTCGGCCACGCCCACGACTACGGCCTCCTCTGGATGGAACAAGGCCCCGACGGAAAGTGGATCGAACACATGATCGACGACACCTGGTCCCAGGTCCACGCCGTTACCCTCACTGACCTCAACGGCGACGGCAAAAAGGACATCGTCACCGGCAAGCGCTGGATGGCCCATGACCACGAAAACGGCGCAAAAGATCCCAACGGAGTCTATTGGTATGAGTCAATCGTCGTGCCGCCGCCCATCGGAAACGGCAAACTCCAATGGGTCAAACACATCATCGATTTCGGCGGGCGGACCGGTGCTGGCATGCAGGTCCACGTAGCCGACATCGACGCTGACGGCGACCCCGATCTCGCCATGGGCGGAAAAACCGGCGTCTTCCTGTTCGAAAATAAGACCAAGTAGCTGCCCCTAACGGGCGGGGTGCCCTCACGGCAATCACCGGGTGGCGGGCGATGCTAGGTGGCGTTTGAAAATGCAACAGCCCCACATATTGGGGCACCTCTGCGATGACCACAAGCTGAAGGTATGGGTTTCTATACCCACCTCTAAAGTTTTGTCCAGAAAGGACTTGACTCATATCCTGACCGGAGTATAATCGAAAAGCGGGCAGGAAATGGAAGGTTTGCACACAAGCGGGCAGAATCCACAAGCAAACCCGTACCTCGCTCAAAATCAACAATATACAGTCGCTCCCATCGTCGCCCCCCTTGGGACCGTCGAAACCCAGGTCGACGATCGCGGCCGGATTCGGATCCCGGCCGAGTTCGCCCATTTCCTGAACCGCCTCGATTCCAGCTTCTTCCTCACCACCATTGATCTGAAGGAGCTTCGCGTCTATACCCACCACGGCTGGGTCGAACGCGCTAAATTGCTGCAAACCCAAAAGGCCGACGTCGGCGTAAAAGCGGCCGACCTCCTCTTCCTCGCCAATCACTATGGCGGATCGGCCACCATGGACGGCCAATTCCGGATGGTGCTCCCAGAGCGCCTCCGCGACAAACTGGATTTAAAGAGCAAGAAGATCTGGCTCCAATGGTTTGACGACCATTACAACGGCTACACCGCTCCCGCCTATCAGGCCCGCCTCGAAAGAGCCGAAAAGGACGCCGAGGCCAAGGTCGCTGCCATGACCGAACTGGGGCTCATCTAGCCATGTGGACTCGCCATGCGCCAACACATTCCGGTGATGCTCGACGAAGCCCTCGAGTATCTCAACATTCAGCCATCCGGCCGATACCTGGATGCTACCTGCGGCATGGGTGGCCACAGTCTCGCGATTGCCGAACGGCTCACCGCCGG
>JBGSME010000104.1:0-3239 GCA_041740335.1 Bryobacteraceae bacterium
GGGGGGGGGGCAGCAGCGGGATCACCTTCGAAGCCACGGGATCAATGCGGCTGGCGGGGATCACGTTGCCGGGAAATGCGCTGCGGAGGAAGCCGTTGCCGGCGGCGTTGGGGCGGGTGGTGGAGGGATCGAAGATGGTGACGGCGCGGCCGTCGGCGAGGCGGGCATTGCTGAAGTCGCCGCCGAGTTGGGCGGCTTCAGGGACGACGGCGGTGAAGGTGATGCCTTGGACGAACCGCACGAGTTCAGTGTTGAAGAAGAAGAAGGTCCGGTTTCGGCCGTCGTAGACTTTGGGGATGTAGACGGGTCCGCCGAGGGTGCCGCCGAATTGGTTGAACTTGAAGGGAGGGCGCGCGGTTCCACTTCGGTTGGCGAAATAGTCGTTGGCGTTCAGCTTGTCGTTGCGGAAAAATTCGTAGGCGGTGAAGTGGAGATCGTTGGTACCGCTGCGCGTGACGACGTTGAAGACGCCGCCGGCGGCACGGCCGTATTCGGCGCTGAAGGAATTGGTTTCCACTTTGAATTCCTGCACCATGTCGGGATTGGCATTGATGACGGGCTGATTCTGGGAGGCGGTGGAATTGGGTGCGCCGTCGAGCAGGAATTCGTTCGAGGAGGCGCGCTGGCCATTGATGGAGTAGGAAACGGTGGAGATCTGATCGATCACGACGTTGTTGACGCCGAAGGAGGGCCGGACGCCGGGCACCAACATCGCGAGGGCGTAAGTGTTGCGGCCGAGTAGCGGGAGTTCGGTAACCTGCCGGTTGCCGATGACCTGGCCGACGGTGGAACTCTCGCTATCGAGCAACGGCGTTTGAGCCTGCACCTCGATGGTTTCGGCGACGCTGCCCACTTGCAGATTGACGTCGAGCCGGGCGACCTGTTGCACGGTGAGCGCCAGGCCGGTCTGGCGCACGGGGACGAATCCGTCCTTGGTGATCGAGACTTCGTAGCGTCCCGGTTGCAGCGCAGGGATGGTGTAGTAACCTTCCGACGTTGTCTCGGTGGCGACAGTGATTCCGGTGTCGACGGCGCGTGCGGTGACAGCCGCGCCCGGGATCACGGCCCCGCTCGGGTCAGTGACACGGCCTGTAAGGGTGGCCACCTGCGCGGAGGCGACGGCGGTGAAGAGAAGAAGGATAAGAGAAAGATTTCGCATTGTGACCCCTTAGTGAAATGAGACCATGTTAATGATGTCATCGTATATTAACCGGTGTCAAGCTGCGCTGTGGGGCAAGTTGTGGGCGGTGCTCAGGCGGTTTCCCGATTTCATCCGGAGCCGATCGGTGGCACTTTGGAAGTATGAGACTGTGGCACGCCGGCGGCTTTTGTCTGCTCGCGGCGGCCGTTTTCGGGAGCGGAGGAACACCTGCTTCCCGGGGAGTGCTCTCCGAGCATGAGATCGAGCGGATCGAGCCGCTGCCGCCACAGCAACAGGCGATGTGGCTGCTGGAACGGGTGGTGAACCAATACGAGGGTGCGCTACCGATGCTGCTGCGGCTGGCTCCGGGTTGGCAGGGCCGGCTCACCCTGGATGATCAGCTCAACTCGTTGATCAATGCGGCCTACAATTCGTCCAGCCTCGCGATTCGTGACGCTGCGATGGAGGTGACGCTCGCCGCCCGAGATACGCCTCGCACGGCCGATACGGTGGAGGCTCTGGATCGCGCCTTACGCGATGGTACCGGTGACCAAGCTTGGAATTTGTGGACCCTGGGCATTCTGGGCCACCGCGGCGTGGAGCCAGACCGCGTGCGCCAGATCCTTGCCGACCGGCTTCGCGATCCTGACACCAGTGTCCGCTTCTGGGCGGTGAAAGCGTTGGCTGTACTCGGCGGCGACAAGGACCTCGGGTATCTGCTTTGGGTATTCCGGAACGATCCGGATCCGGGCGTTCGCGAGAGAGCGGCGTGCGGAGTCGCCGAGTCTGGAATGTTCAGCCGGCGCCAGCGTTTCTCGGCAGTTCCAGAACTGTTACGGATGATGGACGATCCGGACATCGACGCCGAGACGCGAAGCTGGGTGTTCCAGGCGTTGCATGACATCTCCGGCGAGAACCTTGGCGCCAACCCCGTCGCCTGGCATCGCTGGGATGGGCGGCGTTAGCTTAGTAACTTCCGGCTACTCGGCGATTGCGCCGTTGGCGATGGAGAGAAACGCATTCCGCTCGTCGCTGCCGCCCTCGCGATGAATGAGAAAGATTCCGATCATGTCGCGGGCCGGGTCAATAAAACAGAAGGTTCCGTAGCGCCCACCGTGGCCATAGGCACCCTTCGAAAGGAGACCGAGGGTTCCGGCGGCATCGCGAACGACGAACCAGCCGAGGCCCCAGCCATTGCCCGGGCCGTTGGTGGCGAGGTCGCCGGTATGCACCGCGGTCATGGTCTCAACGGCTGCCGGCGAAACCAGGCGAACTCCATTGTATTGGCCGCGGTTGAGCATCATCTGGTAGAGCGCATAGAGGTCCTGCGCGGTGGAGTAGAGTCCGCCCTCCGGAAGCGGGTACTTTGCGCCTTCCCGGAATTTCATTTTGCCTTCGCCGAGCGGATCGGCGGTGTACTTGAGCGGCTTACCGTCCCTGAGAATGTAGGCGGTCGGCATGCGGTGGAACTTTTCTTTCGGCGGATAAATGTAGGTGTCGTTCATTCCGAGCGGGCGGAAGATCCGGGCTTCGAGAAATTTCTCAAACGGCATTTCGGAGCGGACCTCGAGAATCCGCGCCAGCACCGCAATCCCCATGTTGCTGTAGGACCAGCGGGTACCCGGATCGAACTCGAGCGGCCGTTGGGAGACCACCAGCGCGACATCGGCGAGCGATTTGTGGAGCGCGCCGTGGAGTTCGCCGATTCCGGGAGGCGGATTGAGGCTGAGGCCGGCTGTGTGCGTCATGAGGTCGCGGATGGTAACGAGACGCGCGGGCTTGCGGAGGACGAGGGCGCCGTCAGGGGTCCGGTGATCGACGACGAGCTGGCCGCGGAACTCCGGGAGATGCTTCTCGACCGGATCGGTGAGCGCGAGCAGACCTTCTTCTGCGAGCATCAGCGCGCCGAGGCATACAACGGGCTTCGTCATGGAATGGATCTGAAAGATCGCGTCGGCGCGGATGGGCTGGCGAGTTTCGAGATCGGTGTAGCCCACCGCGTCGACGGCAGCTACCGCGCCGTGGCGGGCGACGAGCGTGACGACGCCGGCAACGCTGCCGTTGTCGACGAAGGCTTTCATCCGCTCCGGGATTCGAG
>JBGSME010000105.1:0-2684 GCA_041740335.1 Bryobacteraceae bacterium
ACGCCATGGACTACCTGGGGGGCCAGACGTTGGCGCAGTTGCTCGAGGCCGAGTATGAGGCGACTGCGGCCGCGCTCACCGAAGCGCAACGCCCCAACTGCACTTTCACGCTGGAGCGGGTGGACGCCGAGCACATCGGCGCGTTCATGCAGTTGCTGGAATTCGAGACGGCGATCGCGGGAGAGCTCTTAGACATCGATGCTTTCGACCAGCCGGGGGTGGAGTTGGGCAAGCGGTTTACGTTCGCTCTAATGGGCCGCGCCGGTTTCGACGATTACGGACAGCGGATGGCCAACTATCGGGAAAAGCGAAAACAGGCTCTGGCGTAGCAGTCGCACTCCATTTTGTTATAGTATGGTTTCAATCGTCCTTGCATACAGCACTCAAGCGCGTTGCCTTTGTCGCGGTGCTTAGCGCCGTTGGCTGCTACGCATGGGTCCGCCTGAATGGACCGAACGGGCTCGGCGAAATGCAGGCAAAACGCACGGCGGTGCGGGAACTCTCCGAAGAGAACGAACGGCTCGAACGGAAACTCGCTGAACTGCGGAAAGAAACCGAAGATCTGCAATCGAATCGGGAAGTGATTGAACTCTGGATTCGAAAGCTAACCAACAAGATCAAACGCAACGAAACCAAGTTCGTCGATCCGCAAACCAACAAGTAATAACACCCAACCGCCTCAGCTCTTTCGCCGGACGCGTTCGAGAACCGCGTCATACAGTGCACCAGGATCACCACCCCGCTGCTCGGCAATGACGCGAACAATCGACTCGGTTTGACTCACACGTACATGAAACCAACGATCCGGCCAGTCAACCCGGAGGCCGTCACGGACATCGTGAACACCATCGGCGTACGCCTTTTGGAGATCCATCAGTAGCGCCGGGATCCGGGTGGAAACCAGCGGTACAGTGCCCTTGCGCATCGTGTAGGAGGGATAGGATCCGAGGATGGTGCTGAGTGTTTCGCCGCGCGCCGCCATCATCGAAAGAATCCCCAGCATTGAGGCGATCCCATCGTAGATGAAACGGAACCGCGCCAGCATCACCGCGCCCGTCCCTTCCCCTGCCAACGCCACCTCGGCGGGATCATAGGTAGCCAGGGCGTCCATCGCCGCTTGGCGGCCCACCGGCACTCGCACCACCTCAGCGCCGTGCCGGGCTGCGATTTCCTCCAGCAGGGCGGTTGAGGACAAATTCGAGATAACGATGCGCGCCGCGGTCTGGGGAAGAAAATGATCGGCGAGAAGCGGTAGGATCATCTCCTCCGATACTGCATAGCCGCGTTCGGTGGCGAGCCCGACGCGGTCCGAATCCGCATCGAACAGAAAGCCCGCATCCGCCGCTAGGGGACCGATCAGCGGCGCAAGCTGCTGATCGATGGTGCGCGTATTTGTCGCCGGCTCATGGGCGAACTGCACCGGATCGGGCCGCTCGTTGATCAGGATGAGTGAGAATCGATGACGTTCGTTCAAACGCCGCAAAATCAATCCGGACGTGCCGCTGCAGCAGTCCACAACAACCCGGAACCGCCGCAACCGATCGAAGTCATACGCGGCATCCAACTCGTCGAGGTAGGCGTCGAGCGCACCATCGTCGCGGCGAAGCGAACCCAGTTCCGTATACGAAACATGGTTAAAGTCCCGGAGATGGTAGATGTCGAGCAACTCGGAGGCCTCGGCCGTCGACAAGTAGGTTCCGTTGCGGCCGAGAAACTTGAGGGCATTCCAGTCCGCCGTGTTGTGGCTCGCGCCGATCGAAACGCCTCCGCCGGCGCCGAGCCTGCGGATTGAATGCTGCACGATCGGTGTCGACACCACGCCGAGATCCACCACATTGTGCCCGGTCGACAACAGCGCGGCGACCACGCCCTGATGAATCATCACACCGCTCGCCCGTGGATCGCGGCCGATCACGGCGGTTGCTTCCGGATCGAGAAAGGTTCCAAACGCCGACGCAAAATCGAGCACATGCGCAGCGGTGAGGCCGGAGCCGACCACACCGCGCAACCCCGCGTTGGAAATCCGTAGGGCTCCCGAATTTAAGTTCATCGCGTCAGAACCATGCGTCCGAACATCTCCGGCGTATGGTGAGACCGGTTATGGGTGGGCACCCACATTGTAGACACCCGCGCGCCGCTCCCACCGGTGAGCCGGTAAACGTTGATCCGGAATTCGTTGCCCGCCGCCGGCGCACGCTTGTCGAGGGCGCTCATCGGGATCTTCATTTCGCCGTACCACACCTTCGCCGCTCGATCCACTTTCGCCCGCACCGTCATCCCGGAATTCCACTGCCAGCCGCCTTCCGGCAGCGGATTTTTGCGGTCGATATCGAGATCCACCCATTCCCCTTGCGGCGAAACCTGGAGTTCGAGATAGCGATGGATGTTGCCGGCGTCCGCACCGATGAAGATCTCGGTGACATCCCATTCCCACAGCTTGTTGGTCTCGTTCTTTGTATCGGGGCCGGGCTTCAGAGTCAGCGAGTCATACGGGCACTCGAAAAGAAAATACAGGTTGTTGGGTGTCCATTGAACGCGAAAGTCAAACGTATTTCCCGCACTTGCCGGTTTTCCGAACGGATCCACTGCCGCCTTAACCACCGGAACATGCCGCCACTGAGGCGCCTTTGGGTTGGCACTGAGCCCGAAGTCCTTGCGAGCCCTCGGCACCGGAATCAATGATT
>JBGSME010000106.1:0-3381 GCA_041740335.1 Bryobacteraceae bacterium
GGCAACGGCGTTGGGTGGAAGGGCGCGCAGGGCGTCGGCGAGGTCATGATCGGCGATGATCATCTGGTTGGCGGGTTTGTCGTCTTTATCCTGGCTCACGGGACGATTCACCATCCCGCTTGCGGCAAATGCGCCGGCGGCGTCCACAACGATCGTCAACACAGGCTGGAGCTTTTCGGTAGCCTTGCGAACCAGACCCAACGCCTCGTACGATGCGCCTTCCGGCATCACGAGAATCACGACTCGGCCGGGATCGAGATCCGGAATCGAGGTGTCTTGGCTCAGTAGGATTACCGGCGCGGGGATCTTTTGGTAGTCCACTTCCGTGGACGCGTAGTAGCGGACCTGCACAGGGCGAGGGCTCCAGACTCGATCGGCAATACGGAGCGACAGCGAGAATCCGTCGGGCTGGCGAACGGTAGCCGGCGTGTCGTGATAGTAAGATCCATTCACGGCCGGAGCAAGTCCGTCCCGTTCGAATTGCGCGGCGATGTAAGCGGCGGCGATCGCGAGCCCGGGCGAGGGCGTGGCTCGGCCGCGGAGGAGATCGGACGATAGAAACTCGAGGTGGCCGCGAATCGATTGTTCGCGGACGCGGTTCAGTACGGCTTTCCAATCGAGCGGGATGGTTTGGGCGGAAGCAAACGAGGCCGCGAGGATCGCGCAAAGCGCAAGGCGAAGGAGCATCAGTACCGAGTTTAGCGGCTCCGCTCCAGGGCCGCTTGCACTGCGCGTGGCGAGGTATCCCGCGTTTCCGCGCGCCTTGAAACGGCCTGCGCTTTTTGAAAACCACCCGCCGTGCGCGGCTTTAGCTCCGCAGCCGCACAAAGAACCAGGCGAGGCCGACTACGAGCAAGAGTCCGGCTGCGGCGCGCGTAGCGGCGGGCATGGGGAGAAAGCGTGCCAGCCGCGACAGAATCCAACCGAGCAGCGCCAGCAGCACGACTTCGATCACCACGACGCCGAGCAGCACCCAGCCCGCGGAGAACTCACCGCCGGTGATGAACAGCGAGAAGTAGAGCCCGTGAAAGAGCCCCAACACGCCGACAACCAGCCAGCGCATACCGGCTTCCGGCAGCAGGAGAATTTCAACGGCCAGGTAGGCGATGGTGAGGGCGCACGCGGCTTCCACGAATTGCGGCGCAGGCTGCCAACCGGTGACCGGAAGCAGCAGGCAGGAAAGTATCTCGCCCAGGAGAAACATCGCAGCGATACGAAGGAGTTCCCGGCGGGACCGTGCGGCGAGTACGAGCGCGGCTAGAAACAGCCACTGCGCGGAACCACCGGCCGCGCGCATTGCGCCGGCCACAGATTGCTGCGCGATACGCTCGAACAGCGTGGGCGGGCGGAAACGGAGCGTTGCCTTGGGGAAAGAGAGGTCGAGCACGGCCTGATCGGACTTGTCTCCGAGGGTACCGCGGAGCACATGCACGTGATTGGGGACGGTAAGGGTATGAAACGCCGACGACGCATCCAATATCTCCACCGGCGCGGCGAACTCGTAGTTGGCGGTGCAGACGAGAGCGTTTTCCGCAGCGTCGTTACTGCAACTGCCGTCGAGGCGGCGGGCTTCGCTGCCACCGGATGAGAAGTGGATAGCGTTGAGAAGCGCGGGGCCGGCGTCCTTGATGTGCTGCACTTCGTAGATCGGCATCCGGATCACGTAGCGGGCACGATTCCCTTCAATCGTGATCTCGCCGGTGGAGATGCTGACCATGTGCGAGGCAGCGGGGATCGCGGCGAGCGCGAATAGCAGAATGCTACGCAGCCGCATCGTTTCCCTTTTGGTAACGAACGATCAGAATGCGGATCACCGCCATTACCGGAATGCACAGCAGCATTCCCGGAACGCCGGCCAGTTGCTCGCCGGCGAGCACACCGAAGATGATCACCAGCGGGGGAAGCGCTACGCCTTGTCCGAGGAAGTGAGGCTGAAGGACATAGTCGAGGAACACACGATAAATGATCAGGAAGACGACGATCCAGGCCATGTGCGGATAACCGGCGAGAGCCGAGACAACGAGGATCACGGCGGCGGCGAGAAGAGGTCCGGCGGCGGGTACGAACTCAACGAAGCCGGCGAACAGCGACAGCAGCAGCGTATATGGAACACCGAGGATGCCGAGGACAACGGCGAAACAGACACAGGTGCAAAGGCCGAGTGCGACCAGTGCGCGGATGTAGAGAACGAGCAGTCTGTGTACGTCGTCGAGGATTGCGCCGAGCATGGCTCGTTGTGCGCTATGGCCAAGGAGATCGAAGAACCATTGGCGCAGAGCTGCTCCGTCCTTGAGGAAGAAGAAGCTGAGGATCGGCGCAAGGACCACAAATACGACGCTTCCGACGGCGCCGAGCACGGACCGTGCGGTTTTGGTGGCCATCGCGACGAGATCCTGGGAATGCACGTCGATTTGATCGGTGACCCAGGCGACGATGTCGGCGCGATGCTGTCTAAGCCACCACGGTATGGGGAGCGCGTCGATCTGGGCAGGGTCCTTGAGATAGGTGGGCACGCGAACGGCGAGGTCATGAGCTTCCTCGGCGACACGCGCTCCGACGGCGGTGGCGAGGCTGAGGACGGTGGCTAGTAGAACGATGTAGACGGCGAGCAGGGACCCATTGCGCGGGAGGCGCCGGCGCGATGCGAAGCGGTCAACAAAGTCGACGATGGGCGTGAGGAGGTAGGCGAGGAGCAGGGCGAGGATGAACAGCAGGATCACACCGCGCAAGGCGTAGATGCTGGCGGCGAAGAGGACGGTGGCGATGACGGTCCAGGCGGCGCGTGCGGCGCGGGGGTCGAGGCCGAGCATTGTTTCTAATGGTAGCTGCTTCGAGATGAGGTTTGTGCGAAGCTCAGGTGCTTTATACTGGCCTCGTAGATCAGATGGGAACCGATTCGAAGCCAGGAGCGGTCGTCTTAGACAGGCGGCAGGTTTACAGACCATTCCTCGAGCGCCTGACTCCTCTGGTCTCGTCCGGCTTGGCCGCTGATGCTGATCTTATTGTTCCGCGCGGGCACGATCCTCGCGATCCGGAGCAGCCTCCGATTCATGTGGTCTTTGCACGCTCCGCTGAACTCAATCGTGGGACTCAGATGGCGATCGTGGGTGGAACAGGGTCTGGCAAGACTACGGAGTTGCAGCTCACATGCAACGTTCTTGGGCGGCATACGGATGCGATAAATATTCTCTTGGATTTAGCGGATCACACGAACCTCAGCGATTCCAGCACAGGCTCGATCCTTGCCACCGCCGGCATGGAACTGTACTCTCGGCTGGGGCATGCCGATCGGCAATCAGCGACGGTATCCGCTGCCTATCGATCCCTCCGAAATCTCGCCTTCGGGACAACAAAATGGGTCGAGTATCCAGAATATGGTCC
>JBGSME010000107.1:0-3174 GCA_041740335.1 Bryobacteraceae bacterium
GGCCAGCAGCGCCGCCAGTAACAACTGTGGCCGGCCGCTCCACACAATCACCCCGATCCCGATCCACGCCGCCGGGCTCAACGCGACACTGGCGAATCGGATCGCGCGGAACTCGCTCCGCGTTAACGGCCATGTCTCCGCGCGCTCCGGCGGGATCTTCCGCAGCGGATCCCCGCACAATGGAACCAGCGCCACAACCACTATCAGCGCCAATACGAACACGCCGGAATCCTGTAGAAAAAACAGAACCCAGAATAGATTGTTCGATGCGATTCCTTCTAGCCGCCGCTGGTCGCGGAAAACGACCCGCGCCAGTTCGCGGATTACCGGCCAGATCCGAGCCACGGCAACTCCTGCGGCAACGGTGCTTCCACGAGATCGAAGTAGTGGGCTTCGAGCGCGCCCGGAAGCTCGCCTGTCGCCGAATCCCAGACCTTCAGTCCCGCCCGGATAAATACGACGCGCGTGGAGATCTCTTCCACCACCGGCAGAATGTGCGAAGTGAACAGGATGGTGAAGCCGCGCCTGGCCAGGCGCCGCAGCAGATCGCGAATCGTTTTCGACGTCACCGGATCCAGTCCCTCGAATGGCTCATCCAGAAACAGCACGCGCGGGTTCGGCAGCAGCGCCATCGCCAGCGCTGTCTTCTTGCGCATGCCGTGTGAGCATTCCCCGGCGAACGTGCCGGCCCCGTGCTGAAGCCCCAACGCCGCCAGCAGATCGGCCGCGCGCCGCTCGGTTTCGACGCGATCGATTCCCCATATGTCACCGGTGAGTTGAAGATGCTCTGTGACCGTGAGCGCGTCAAAAAGGCCAAGATGCTCCGGCACCACTCCGGTAATGCGCCGGATGCCCATCGCGTCGTGCCTGACATCGATGCCGTTCACCGTGGCCGTTCCCTCGCTAGGCTCAATAAGGCCGGTGAGCATCTTGATCGTCGTGGACTTGCCCGCTCCGTTCGGCCCGAGCAGCGCGCAGATCTCCCCGGCCGCAATGTCGAGATCCAACGCCGACACGGCGGTATCATTGCCGAACCGTCGCGTCAGCCCCCGGCACACGATCATTGGCCGCTACTTCTTACGCGCCAGCGTAAGCCCATCCCCTACTGGAAGCACAATCAGATCGATCCGCATGTCCGCCGCCAGTTTCCGATTGAAAGCCCGCAGCGCAACCGTGTCTTCGTCCTGTACGGAGTCGTCGATCACCTTCGCGTACCACAACGTATTGTCGACGGCGATCAACCCGCCGGGACGCAGCAGTTCGAAGCACAGATCGTAGTATGCCGCGTATCCGGTTTTATCCGCGTCAATGAAAGCAAAGTCAAAGGAGCCCGCTTTGCCATCCTTCAGCAGCCCGCTCAAAGTCTCCCCCGCCGGCGCCAGCCGTAGATCGATCTTCTGCTCCACGCCGGCTTCCCGCCAATAGCGGCGCGCCACCGAAGTCCACGTATCGCTGATGTCGCAAGCTGTGATGCGGCCGTCTTCCGGCAGCGCCATCGCCACGCAGGTGGAACTGTATCCGGTGAAGACGCCGACCTCAATGGTGCGCCGCGCGCCGGTAAGGCCGATCAGCAGACGCAGCAGCCAGCCTTGCTCCGGCGTAATCTGCATCCGCGCCATTGGATCCGCCGCGGTTTCTTCCCGCAGCCGCCGCAGCAGATCCGGCTCCGGATGCGACACTGAGCGGATGTAGTCGACGAGTGCGTCGGTCACCTGAATATGCTGGCTGGACAATCGAACCTTCCCTTCACGTGGTAAAGATTTCCTCAACTGCAATGCTAACGCTGCCGAACAGAGTCACGGGCACGCGCTCGCCCGCGCCGTATGTGGCGCTCTTTCCGTCCTTGTGCGAAACGCGCAGCAGCCGCCGGTCCGGATCCACTTCCCAGAACTCGCGGCATCCTCCGCGAAAGCACGTGCGCTCCCGCTCCAACATCTCCGACGCCGTGTTGATCGACGACAATACCTCGATCACAAGCTCCGGCGAACCCACCAACCATTCTTCTTCCTCCATCCACCGTTTCGCGCTCACAACCGCAACATCGGCCGACCAGATCTCATGATCCTTGGACGGCAGAAACGGCAGTTGTATGAGCGTCACCCACTGCTGGCTCGAAGCCGATCCCAAAAGATCTCCGAGCCGCTTCTGCATCCGCGTATGGCTTTTCTTAGGAAAAATCACGTATGAACCGCTCCGTATGTTGATTTCGTTCAACGCCCGTCTGGAGGCGGCTGCTGCAATTCTGCGTGAGCTTTGGCGGGACGGCCCGCGCTCATCTACCCTATCGTACCGCGTGCTACTTCGGCGGGATTTCCTTCAGCCAAACCGCCGCGGTCCGCTTCGGTGGGAAACTCAATTCCAACACCCCGCCGCGATCCGTATTCACATCCCGGATTTCTTCATCGTCCACTTCCAGCCCGTACCGCGCATCCGGCTTCAACCCCACCACGTAATACTGCGTCTTTTCCTCGGTCGCGATCGTGAACCTCTCGCTCATCCCCGCCGGCAGCAGCACCGTGTTGCCCATCACGAACTGTTTGTCGAGCGCGCTCGCATCCAGATTGGCGATCTGCCCTTGGTCGAACATCTGCCGGACTTTGCCCGCCTGATAGTACCAAACCGCGTTGTCTTCCCACGTCGACCGGATGATCAGCCGCCCCGTCCGCGGATCGTGATAAATATTCGGCAGGTAGTGGAAGCTCAGCCCCGGCTGGTACGGATTCGCCCACAGGAATTCGTACGGAATGCCGTACGGTCCGCGCATCAGGAACCGGTCATTGATCAGCCATCCTTGCAGGAACTGCATCTCTTGCGAGTTGCTGTCGAAGGCCACCATCGCCAACCCGGCCGCGCGGCTCCGCGTCGCTTCCCGCAAGTCCGGCTCCTGGTGCGCGGCCATCAGTGGAATCCGGTACTCGTTCTCCGGCGCCGGATACGGTGCCGGGTAGTGCGCCAGGATGTGATAAATCGGCAGCGTGGTGAAAAACTTCGCGGCTTCTTCCCGCAGGTCGATATCGAGGTTGTCGCGCAGAACGTGGAACATCTCCATCAGCGCCAGATGATCCTTCTGATCCACCGGAACCTCGCCTTTCGCGATCGGCGCGATAACCTTGCTTTTCCACCATACATCCACCACCGGCGCAATATGCTTTTCCGCCATGCCCGGCACATGCT
>JBGSME010000108.1:0-4024 GCA_041740335.1 Bryobacteraceae bacterium
AAGCTGCACCGGGTAGTGGTCGCGGCGATCGTCCAGCCCGACGATATCCAGCAACTCGCGCGCGCGCGCCAGCCCGTCGCCGGCGCAGTTCAACTCATGCGGTAACAGCACGTTCTCCTCGGCCGTTAAGGTCGGGATCAACTGATAGCTTTGAAACACGAAGCCGATCTTGCGTCCGCGGATCGCGGCAAGTTCTTCCTCGGCAAGCGAGGTGATCTCGATGCCATCAATGAAGATGCGGCCCGAGGTTGGTGTGTCGAGACCGGCCAACAGCCCGAGCAGGGTGCTCTTCCCGCTGCCGGATGGGCCCATGATCGCCACGATTTGCCCGCGCGGAATCGCCAGGTCAATGCCGCGCAGAATCTCCACACGATGCGCCGGCGTCTCGGCGGTCTTCACCAGCGCTTCTGTCTGCAGGATGGCTGCCACTCAGAGCTTCAATTCCCAGCCCTTGCGGAACACGGGCTTCAGGTACTTGTTGGCGGCCTCATTATTGGTGAACCGTTGCTTGGCTGCGTCCCACTCGAGCTTGCCTTCCACGCGGTAGGCGATGGCGCCGAGCGTCACCCATTCGGCGAACGGGCCGGCCACGCTGAAATTCGAACACGCCGCGTCGCCGCCCTTGCAGGCACGAATCCAATCGCGATAGTGGCCCGGCGATCGGGTTAATAGCTGAGGCGGCAACTCGTAGTCCTTCCAGCGCCCGGCGGGCAGCAACTGCACTCCCTCGCCGCGGGCGACCGTTGTCATCAGCCCCTTGTCGCCGACAAAAACAGCTCCGTTTCCAATCAGAACGCCCGTCTTCGGCGGATCGCGTCTTGTTCCGCCTTTGCCACTGCCCAGGGCGGCGCGTGAAGTTTCGTCCTGCCCGCGGCCCCTCGCGACAAGGTTATTCGGCAACGGCAGCAGCGCTTCGTTCTCCATCCCCTTTGGCCGAAAAAAATCGGGATTGTCGCCTTTGGCGGCGTCGTACCAATAGAGCGACACCGGCGGCATGTCGCCGCGCTTGGCGAAATCATAACGAAGCACGGATCTCGTGGGGAACGTCCACTGGCTCTTCCCTTCCTGCTTGATCACTTCGACGCTGATCGGTGAGGTGAGTTGCAGCGCCTGATGCACAGGGCCGAAGACGTGGATGCCCCAGTCGCCCAGCGGACCGGTGCCGAAATCGAAAAAGCCGCGCCAGTTGAACGGCGCGTAGAATTTGTTGTCCCTCTCGTAGTCCTTGCCGGCGCCAGCCACGTAGGGGCGCATCGCCGCGCCTCCGAGCCACAAGTCCCAGTCGAGCGTCTCCGGCACTCTGGTCTCCGTCGGGATCGCCGTCACGCCTTGCGGCCAGCTCGGCGCGCCGGTGGAAGCATGCACTTCACGGACATCGCCGATTTCACCGCTCCAGACGATCTCGGCCGCCACGCGATTGGATTCGTGCGAGTATCCCTGATTGCCCATTTGCGTCGCGACCTTGTATTTCGCCGCGGCCTCGGTGAGCAGCCGCGCCTCCCAGGGCGTTCGCGTCAACGGCTTCTCCACGTAGACGCCCTTGCCGCGCTGCATTGCTGCCAGCGCGATGGTGGCATGCATGTGGTCCGGGGTGGCAACGATCACAGCGTCGATGTTGTTCTGCTCGCGGTCGAGCATTACGCGAAAGTCCTTATACCGCGCCGCCTTGGGATAGCGCTCGAAAGTGGCGGCGGCGCGTGCCGAATCGACGTCGCACAGCGCGACGATGTTCTCGCTCTCGCATCCGCGTATATCGGTTGCTCCACGCCCGCCAGCGCCCACCGCGGCGATGTTGAGCTTCTCGCTGAACGGCTTGTAGCCGAGCGCCCTTAGAGAGGTGACGCTGCCGAAACCGCCGGCCGGAACGGCGCCCGCCAACAAAGGTCCGAAGAAAAAGTGGCGGCGTGATACGCTATTGCTCATTCGATCACATTACAACAAATGGCCACTAGCGACGTCAGTAACTGGTTCGGCGACATCGTCGCGCACCCCAAGGTTCTCGTGGAGGCAAGTTCCGCTGAGGAAATCGCGAAGATCCTTCGCAACCCGAAAAAGTATCCTTCCCCGGTCCGGGCGTTTGGATCGAATCACTCCACCGCGGCTTGTTCGGCGGCCGACGGCGGAACGATGATCCGAATGCGTGGGATGAATCGTATCCTTGAGATCACCGATGATTCGGTCCGCGTGGAGGCCGGCGCGATCCTGGTGGACGTCGCCCACGAGTTGAAGGCACGCGGCATGCAGTTTTACGTGAACACCGAGATCGGAAATCTTTCGATCGGGTCGGCGGCCTGCGCCGGCACCAAGGACGGCTCCATGCCGGGCGAGTTCGGGCAGGTGAGTTCCTACTGCACGGCGATGAAAATGGTGCTGCCGACGGGCGAGATGCTGGAGGCGAGCCAAGAGAGCGACCCCGAACTGATGACGATGCTGCGCTGCAGCTATGGCACATTCGGCGTGGTGACGGAAGCGACCTTCCGTATCAAACCTATCGTGCCGATGGAAGTCTTTCACGAAACGTTTTCGGTGAAAGACTTCGCTGCCCGTTTGCCTGTGTTGTGGGCTCGCGGCTGCTCCATGATGTACTACATGTATCTGTTTGACGAGTTGGTGACCGTCGAGTTTCGTAAGTACAACCCCAAGGCCAAGGGGAAGCCCGACTCCCATGTGTGGGCGCTGCGCAACTATTTATGGTCCGACGCGGGGCCGCGAACCTGCTTCCAGGCCGAGCGTGACATCGCGGACAAAGTGGTGCGCTATAAGCTTGTGGATGCGTTCGGAGCGCTGTGGCGTTTCAAGCTGGAGAACCTGATCCGGAGCAAGAATACCGTCGCCACGGACCAGATCATCCGCTACCCGGAGGTGTCCGGCGACAGCCGCTACACGTTCAGCCTATGGGCGTTTCCGGAAGAAACTTACGCAAAGATCTTGCCCCAATATACAAAGTGGGTGAAGAATTACTACAAGACCGTGGGCTACCGGACCAATATGCTGCATGTCGGTTACCGGATCGCGAAGGATCAGAAGTCTCTGCTTTCCTATTCTTACGACGGTACGGTGATGACGATCGATCCGGTCTCGACGGCAAACCCAGGGTGGACACCTTTCCTGCTCGCGTTCAACGATTGGTGCAGTAGCCGCGGCGGCGTGCCACTGCCGAACCAGACGTTCGGCTTCACGCACGAACAGGCGCAACAGGCGTTGGGGGAGCGGCTGGCTGCGATGTCGGCCAAACGGGCCGAGTTCGATCCGGAAGGCCGGCTGCTGAACGACTTCTTCCGGACCTTCTTCGCGTAATCGCCAGCGGCGCGGCGGTGATAAGATTGGGGCCATATGGTACCGATCTGCCGCAGAACACTTTTTCGGCGCCTTGTAGCCGGAATCCCGGCGAGTCTGGTTGCCGCAGGCGCCCCCATTGCGGAGATGTCGCGCGGCGGCATGACTTACCGGCGGCTAGCCAATACGGACATGTACGTGTCGCTGCTCGCGTTCGGATCGCACACCGATCCGCGCTACAAGCAAAAGGCGGAGCATGGCAATGTGCTGGTGGAAGAAGGCCAACAGCGCCGCGATCGTCTTATCGCCAAAGCGCTCGACCGTGGCGTGAACCTCGTCGACACCTACGAGAGCGAAGGGCAATGGGAGCCGATGGCGCGGCTGGTGCGTTCGCGCCGGCAGAAGGTGCTGGTGTCGTTGTGCCGCCAGTTCCCAATGTTCGTTGGCGAGAATATTGACCGCGCGTGTAAGTTGTTCGGCCACGTCGATCTGTACCGAATCTATATTGACGGTTCCAAGACTCTGGATGCGAAGAACCTGGCGGACTGGGATGTGCTGCGCCGGGCCAAGGAAGCGGGCAAGGTCCGCGCGATCGGGTTATCCACGCACGATGAGTCACTGATGCTCGCCGCGCTCGATCAGTTCGAGGGGCTGGACTATATCATGTTCCCGTACAACTTCATCCACGCGCGGGCGGATTATCTCGAGTTCCTGCCGAAGGCGGCGGCGCGCGGCGTGGGGCTGATCG
>JBGSME010000109.1:0-5748 GCA_041740335.1 Bryobacteraceae bacterium
GGTTCATCAGGTCCTGCGGAGCCGGATATTTCTCCGCGCCCTGCCAGTTGTGGGGCGGGTGCCAGGAGAGAAACATGGCAAAAGGATCGCCGGGCTTCGCATCGTCCAGGAAGCGCATCGCTTGCCGGGTCTGGGCATAAGGTTCCCATTCACCGTAGAGTTGCTTCTTCCCGTTCTCATCCCAGTAGTAGGCGCGCTCTTTGTCAAAAACCACGGTGCAGTTGTTCGAAAGGAACTCATCGTCGAAACCGTAGCGGTACTCTCCCGGCGGTATTGGCCGCACCCGGTCTCCGCCGTAGAGGTGCCATTTCCCGAAATAGCCCGTCCGGTAACCCGCGTCGCGCAGCGCTTCGCCCAGGTAGTTTCCCTTGCCCGGTACGATCTGCAAATCGTTGCCCAACGCCCCGCTCCACAGCGGATGCTGGCCGGTCAGAAGCAGCCCGCGATACGGCGTGCACACCGGCGAGTTTGAGATGCACCGGTTGAAACGAACGCCCTCCCCGGCGAGCCGGTCGATGTTCGGCGTCTGGATCTGCCGATTCCCGTAGCAGCCCACCATGTCGAAAGACTGCTGATCGCTGAATAGGAAAACCAGATTCGGCCGCGGCCCGTTTTCCTTTTGGGCTTGCGCGGGAAGCGCGCCGGCCACGCCGCCCAGTAACTGCCGTCGTGAGATTACGTCTAGTGCGCTCATATCGGACTCCCATTATATTCGCGCGCGCATGGTATTCTGTCGGGCGGCCATGAAGTATCTATCGATAACCATCACACTCGCCCTGTCCGCATCCGTTTCCCATGCACAGGCGCCGGCCGCATCTGCGGAAACCCGCCCGCGCGGCGCACGCCCCGCGATGGCGGAAGTTCCGAATACGGACCTTCACTACAAACTCGCCGTCGACGCGATCCCGCAGGAGGGCGTTCCCGCCGGCGTCATCCGCGGTCCGTTCACCTTGCCGAGCGAGGCCTATCCGGGCACCCAGCATACCTATTGGGTTTACGTGCCGGCACAGTATGACCCCGCCGTCCCCGCAAGCCTCATGATCTACAACGACGGGCAGGCGTTCATGGCTCCCGAAGGCGACATTCGCGCCCAATTCGTGATGGACAATCTGATCTATCGCCGCGAGATCCCGGTCATGATCGGCGTCTTCATCAATCCCGGCCGCCGTCCCGATCAGCCCGAGCCCACGCCCAGAAATTGGGGCGATCGTGATACCAACCGCCCCACCGAGTACAACACCCTCGACGATAAGTACGCGCGCGTCATCGTCGATGAGCTGCTGCCCGCGCTCTACAAGGACTTCAACATCTCGAAGGATCCCGAGCGCCACGGCATCGGGGGATCGAGCTCCGGCGCCATCGCCGCCTTCACCGTTGCCTGGGAGAGGCCCGATCATTTCCGCAAGGTCCTCAGCAACGTCGGCAGTTTTGTCAACCTGCGCGGCGGCCACGTCTACCCGGAGATCGTCCGCAAAAGCGAAAAGAAGCCGCTCCGCGTTTTCATGGTGGATGGACGCAACGACAATCGCGCTCTCCGCGCCGATGGCACTTATGACCAGAATCGAGACTGGTTCTATCAGAACGTGCGGCTCCAGCAGGCGCTCACCGAAAAAGGCTACGACGTCAATTATTCCTGGGGCATCCAGCGCCATGGACAGAAGATGCTCCAGACCGTGTTCCCGGAAATGATGCGCTGGCTGTGGCGCGATCACGCCGTGTCCACCGATGTGCACGACAAAGTGGAACGTTCCTTTAACGCGCCCAAAAAAGACTAGCCGCTACTTGAGCGGCAATACGATTGCCGCCACCTGCGTCGCCACATAGCCGGTAACACCGAGCACAGCGAGCAACGGCGTCCACGTCCGTAGCGCCTCCTGCTCCGTCAATCCCGACATCTGCTTATACACCCAAAACCCCGAGTCGTTCATCCATGACCCAACCAGCGATCCGCTCCCGATCGCACAAGCGATGTACACGGTGTGGAACGGCGGCGGTGTCGCCACCGCCAGCGGCGCCAGAATCGACGACACCGTAATCATCGCCACCGTGCCCGAACCCTGCGCCACCTTCAACAGCGCGCCCAGCAGGAAGCCCAGCAGCAGCAGCGGAATCGAATACTGTTGCGCCATATCCCCAATCGTGCGCCCAACGCCGGCTTCCACCAGCATGCCCCCGAACGCCCCGCCCGCGGCCGTTATCAGGATGATCAGGCCGCCGCTCGCGAACGCTTCTTCCATTGGTTTCGCCAACTCGATCAGCGCCAATCCCTTCTGCTTCGCCAATAGATGCACGGCGACCGCTGTCGAAACCAGCAGAGCAAAATTCGGGTCGCCCACAAACTGCATCAGTTGCGCGAACGAACTTGTCTTGTCGATCGCGCTCGCCGCGGTGTTCGCCGTGATCATCAATACCGGAAGCAGGATCGGCATCATCGAATGCCAGAAGCCTGGCAGCTTGGCCTCGTCCCGCAGCGCGAGGTCTTTCAATTCTTCAAGCGACATCCCCCCCGTGGCCCGCAACGGGACATCCATCGCCAAATCCCGGTTCCGCGCAAAAAGCCATCCTGCGATCGACATCGGGACGCCGACGATCGCCCCTGCCAGAATCATCATCCCAAGGTCGATGTTCAGCGTCGCTGCCATCGCCAGCGGTCCGGGCGTTGGCGGCACCATGCTGTGCGTCACCGCCCCGCCCGCGCAAATCGCCATCACGAAAAGCAGATAGTTCTTCCCCGTCCGCACGCGCATCGCCCGCGCCAACGGCACCAGCAGATAGAACACCGTGTCGAAGAACACCGGCACCGACAGTAGGTAGCCGCTCGCCAGCAGTGAGAGTGACGCACGCGACTCTCCCAGCCCCCGCACGAACACCCGCACAATCTTGTCCGCCGCGCCGCTCTCCATCAGGCATTGCCCGATCAGCGCCGCCAGCGCGATCACGATTCCGATCTTACCTGCCACCACGCCGAACGTTGTCGCCACCTTGCCCATCACTGCCGGAAGCGGCACGTTCGGGCTCAGTACACCCACGGTAATCGCGGCCGCAATCAACGCCACAAAGGCGTTGATCTTCATTCGGATGATCAAAAGGAAGACGACCGCAATCGCGATAAGAAGAACTAAGAGTGGATGCATGGCAAAGAGGCTATCTTATACCACCGCGCCGATCCTATTGATGATTGGCCCCTCCGCGCCTGTCCCGGGCCGCTGTCAAAAACGTGCGAGCCGCCTCCGCCATCCGCTTCGCAATCTTCGTCTCCGCTTCGACAACGTTTCGCGACTCGCCTGGATCCGACGCCAAATCGTACAGCGCCACCGGAATCCCGTCGTTTGAAAGCATCTTCCAATTCTCTTCGCGCGTGGCCTCCGTCGCGTACGGCTTGGGCTTGGGATAGTGGCGCTGCAGCCGCGGGTAGTGATCGATCTGCCAGTGCACAACGCCTCTCCGCCGCGCCGCGCTCCGTCCCTCGAGCATTGGAAGCAGGTTCATGCCGTCTCCCGTGGATGCCGGTTTTACTCCGGCCGCGGCGCAAAACGTCGGAAGAATGTCGCAGTGGTGGCCCATCGCGCCCATCGTGCGGCCCGCGCCAATCCGCCCCGGCCACGACACCATCGCTGGCACCCGTATGCCGCCTTCGTGCAAGTCCGTCTTGCCGCCCTTCAGTCCCTCGATGTTCGCCTCCCACGCGCCGCCATTGTCAGACGTGAACAGCACCAGCGTGTTGTCGCGGATTCCCAATTCATCCAGCTTGCCCATGATACGGCCCACCTGATGGTCCAGATGCATCAGCATCGATCGATAGCGGCGTTGGTCCTCACGGATGCCCGATGCCCCCGCCCGCCCCCAGAACGGCTCCGGCGCAGGTTCATACGGCATGTGCGGCGCGAGAAACCACGTGTTCAGAAAAAACGGTTTTCCCGCCCGGTGAAATTCTTCGATCAGCCTCACCGATTCCGTCCCGTTGATATCGGTGAAGTGCTGCCGGAAGTATGGATCGTCCTCTCCCACCCGGCGCTCGTCGCGGATCAGGCAAGTCCCGCCTTCGCGGAACAACGTCTTCGCCGCGCCCAGCTTCCCACGCAGCGGCTGCTCTTCGTTCTGGCACTGATAGTGCTCAAAGCCATGCTGGTGCGGTCCCGGAATCGCATGTGCGCGATCGGCGATATGCTTCAGATGCAGGCCGCCAAGGTGCCACTTGCCCACGTGCCCGGTCGAGTATCCCGCCGCGCGCAGCAGCTTGGGAAGCGTCGCCGTTTCCGGTAGATGAGCCTCGTCGTCGTTGAAGTGCTTCCGGATGTCGAACCGCAGCGGGTAGCGGCCCGTGAGAATCGCCGCGCGCGACGGCGTACACACCGCCGACGCCGCGTAGAAAGAATCGAACCGTACCCCGCTCGCAGCGAGCCGATCCAGGTGCGGCGTTTCCACATTGGTGTTCCCGTAGCACGATGGATCGTTCAATCCCATATCGTCGGCCAGCAGCAATATCACATTCGGACGCTTCGCCGGCCCCGCTGCCATCGCCGCCGACTGTAGCCATCGCCGCCGCGTCACGTCCGCATCCTCCCGAACAGATACAATCCGGCCAAAGTAAACACGACGATCGGAGCCCACGCCGCCATCATCGCCGGAAGCTGATTCACATTCCCGACTTCCTCAAACACCCGGCCCACCACCCAATACGCAATCGCGATCCCGAAGCTCACCCCAACCCCCGCCATCGCGCCCCGATTTCCCGCCGCGAACGCAAACGGTGTCGCCAACAGAGCCATGATCAAGCCGAACATCGGTACCGAAAATTTCTTGTGAAACTGAACTTGCAGCCGCACCGTATCCACGCCCGATTGCTTCAGGTCCCGAATGTAATTATCCAGCTCAATGAAATTCAGTTGCTGCTCCTGCTTCACTTCCTGCAGGAAGTGGCTCGGAGTCTCCGAAATCTCCGCAAACGTCGTCGCCTGAAAAGTCTCGAACTTCCGTGTCTCCATGTCGCGCCACCAGCCGTTCTGAAACACCCATGCGTTCAACGACGGTTCCCACCGCGCGCTCTCCGCTGCGATATGCCGGCGCAGCCGGAACGGTGCCGCCGCCAACTCATACACGCTCGGGCCCACCATCACGCGCTCGTCCGGGTCCAGATACTTGTAATAGAAAATCCGCGGCCCCTTCCCGTACACCCACTTTCTGCCCGGATTCAGATACGTCTGCGGCGCGCGGCCTTTGATCTCCGCCAGGATGCCGTCCTGGCGCCGGTTGCAGTCCGGAATGTAGTAATGATCGAAGCCGAACAGCAGCCCGCTCACCCCAAAGCTCGCCACCAATACCGGAATCGCCAACCGGTACAGGCTCACCCCGCACGCTTTCATCGCCGTCACTTCATTGTTCTTCGACATCACGCCAAACGTCACCAGCACCGCCACCAGAATACTCATCGGAGCGGATTCGTAGATCAGCTTCGGCGTCAAATAAAAGTGATACTCGAGCACGCGCGCCATGCCGATGCCGTTGCTGAGTATGTGGCTCAGCAGTTCGAAGAAGATGAACACGTGCGCCAGCATCACGAAGCTTCCCAGTAGCACGGCGAAATAGAACAGAAACGTCGAAAGCACCCACGCATCCACTACGCCCGGCAGCAGGGGGATCCGCGGCAGTGATAATCGCCACCCGGTTCGTGCGCGCTCCCCGTCGCCGTTCCGCACCAGGCTTCTCACGTCGGCGGCCAGGTTTGACCCGAACGCCCGCAATCGTGAC
>JBGSME010000110.1:0-4167 GCA_041740335.1 Bryobacteraceae bacterium
GGACACCTTGCATCTCGCAAAGCTCGCGCGGCACTTCCGCGATGAAGCGCGACGCCGTGGCAGGTTCCGGCGGGCTGCCGCCGTACCGCCGCCGGGAAAGCGCGTTGGTGATGAAGAGATGCTTTTCGGCGCGCGTCATGCCGACGTAGCAGAGGCGGCGCTCCTCCTCCATCATCGAATCGTTGTCGAGGGATCGGGAGTGCGGGAAGAGCCGCTCCTCCATGCCGGCGAGAAACACCAGCGGGAACTCCAGCCCCTTGGCGTTGTGGACGGTCAACAACGAGAGGCGGGCCTTGTCGTCCACCTGATCGGCGTCGGCCACCAGCGCCGCGTGATCCAGAAATTCGGCGAGCGTCTCGCCCCGCTCGGCGGCATCGGCGGCGGCGTTGAGCAATTCGTCGAGATTCTCAATTCTCGATTCGGCGCCCGGCGTCTTGTCCTCTTTCAGCATTCGGCGGTAGCCGGTGAGTTCGAGAGTTTCGTGGATGAGGTCGTTGATCTTGACCGTGTTCACCTTGTCTCGAAGATGATCCACAAGCCGGCGGAATCCGGCGACGGCAGCTTCCGCGCGGCCGGAAAATTCGCCAGCCCCGAGCATATCGATCAGCGCGTCCCAAATCGACATCCCGTGCGCGCGGCCGTATTGCTCGATCTGCTCCACGGTGGTCTTGCCGATGCCGCGGGCGGGAGTGTTGATGATTCGAAGCAGACTCACCGGATCGCTCGGCACCATGAGCATCTTGAGATAGGCCAGCATATCCTTGATCTCGGCTCGATGGTAGAAGCTGAGTCCGCCGACGACGATGTAGTTCAGCCGATAACGCCGCAGTGCTTCTTCAATCTGGCGGGACTGGGAGTTGGTTCGGTAAAGAACAGCGGCGCGAGCGGTGGCGTCGCGGCGGAACGCTTTGTCCACGGTATCGGCGATGAACAGCGCCTCGCTTTCGGCGTCGTGGGCGGTGTAGATGGTCACCTTGGGGCCGCCCTCCGATTCGGTCCAAAGCCACTTGCCTTTGCGCTGTTTGTTGTTCGCGATAACGGAACTAGCCGCTTCGAGGATGGTTTTTGTCGAGCGGTAGTTCTGTTCCAGCCGAATCACCAGCGCGTTGGGAAAGTCACGCTCGAAGTCCAGAATGTTCTGGATATCGGCGCCTCGCCAGCTATAGATAGACTGGTCTTCGTCGCCGACCACGCACACGTTGTCGTGCGCCGACGAGAGCAGCCGGATCAGTTCGTACTGCGCGCGGTTGGTGTCCTGATACTCGTCCACCATGAGGAACTCGAGCCACCGCGCCCATTTTTCGCGGGTCGGCGCATCGGACTTCAGCAGCCGAACCGATTCCAGAAGCAGGTCATCAAAATCGAGCGCATTGGCGCGGATCAGCCCGTCGTTGTACTGCTCGTAGAGCTTGGCCATCCACTTCGCCTTGTCGTCGCGCGCGGACTTATGCCAATCATCCGCGGTCTCGCCCTTGTTCTTGGCCGCCGACACCGCCGACAGAACCGATCGCGGAGGCAACGCCTTGTCGTCGATCGCGTGCTGTTTGTAGAGCGACTTCAGAAGCGTGAGTTGATCGTCGTCGTCGTAGATGAGGAACTGTCGCGTGAACGAGGGCCGGAACTGCGCGAGCGGAGTGCCGTCGCGGCGCAGCAGCCGGACGCAAAAGGAATGGAACGTGGATACATCGGGACGCCGCCCGGGCGTGAGCTGAGAACCGAGGAGACCGGCAATCCGTTCCCGCATCTCTGCCGCGGCTTTGTTGGTGAACGTCACCGCGAGAATGCGCTCCGGCCCCACCTGGTGCGCCGCGATCAGATGGCTGATGCGGTGCGTCACCACGCGTGTTTTTCCGCTGCCCGCACCCGCCAGAATGAGCAGGGGACCGTGAACGTGGGCAACAGCCTGCTGCTGCTGTGGATTTAGACCGGCAGTGAAATCCATGAAGGGATCGGTGGCTTTCGTGGCTCGCTCGAAGTGGGGTTCGGCTCCGATTATCGCACAGTGGTTGCCGGCGGCTGGCGGCGCTCCATGAGGCTCGCGCGGGCCACTTCGCTATCCTGGTTCCGTGAACTATGAAAATATTTTTAATTCTGCCAGCCAGCTTGGACCCGCTCTGGTCTGGCCGGCGACGCTATTCGTAATCATAGTAGCCGCCGGGTGGATCGTCCGTCAGGTGCTCTTCGGGAAACTGCGCCAGTGGGCGGCGGCGAGCAGGGTAAAGTTCGACGATGTCCTGGTGGCGTCGCTCCGGTTTCCGTTCCTGGTGTGGATAACGATTCTGGGGATTCATCTGGCATCGCAAACCGCGGACCTGCCACCACGCGCCGCTGCCTGGGTGCCCAAAATCCTGTTGGTGTTGTGGCTGCTTTCCTTCACGATCACGCTATCGCAGTTGGCCGGGAAACTCGTCCGGCTCTATGGCGATCGGCTCCAGGGCGCGCTCCCGGTAACGACCATCACGCAGAGCCTGGCGGTCATCATCGTCTCGATCGCGGGTGGGTTGCTGATTCTGAATGCCCTCGGGATTTCCATCACTCCGATGTTGACCGCTTTGGGCGTCGGCGGCCTCGCCGTGGCTTTGGCGCTGCAGGATACCCTGTCGAATTTTTTCGCCGGGTTCTACATCAGCGTATCCGGCCAGATCCGCCTGAACGATTACCTCAAACTCGACACCAGCGACGAGGGCTACGTGGCCGACATCGGCTGGCGCGCCACCACCCTGCGCACGCTCGGGAACAACTTGATCCTGATTCCGAACTCGAAGATGGCGCAGTCGATCGTCACCAACTACCATTTGCCGAGCGAGCCAATGTCGCTGTTGATTCCGATCGGGGTGAGCTACGACAGCGATCCGGATCAGGTGGAGCGCGTTTTGATTGAAGAAGCAAAGCTGGCGGCGGCCGATCTCGATGGATTACTCGCCGACCCGGCGCCGTTCGTGCGGTTCATTCCCGGCTTCGGAGATTCCTCGCTGGACTTCACGCTGATCTGCCGCGTGAAGGAATTCGTCGACCAGTATCTGGTGCAGCATGAGTTACGGAAGCGCATTTTCGTGCGGTGCCGCAAAGAAGGTATCGAGATCCCGTTTCCCATCCGCACGGTTTACTTCAAGGACGCACGCGTGGAAGTAGAAGCGGCGCGCGGCGCGAGTGGATGAGGCTGCGTTAGAAACCCAGCCGTAGCGACAACCGGAAAGCCCGCCCGTCGTTCAGCGTATTGGTGATGAACCCGAAGCTGGGGCTGGTCAGTTCCTTGGTGGGTTCGGCGAATTGCGGCGTGTTGAAGAAGTTGAGCGACTCGGCACGGAAAATCAGTTTGCGATCGCCGCCCGCCGTGAACGATCGGGAAAGCGATGCGTTCACGTTCGCGATGCCGTCCTTGCGAAAGGTATTCGAACCGAGATTGCCGCGCCGGTCCCCAACGCTGAGGAAGGCGAAAGCGGTGGCCGGGAGCAGTTGCCGCGAGGTGTCGGGATGACCGATGACGCGGCCTAGAATGGAGGGATCGAGCAGATGCGGACGGTCGCCCTGATCGCCATCCACGTTCCCGAAGCCGGGGCCATCCGAGCCGGTAAGAACAGAAAACGGCGTTCCTGTTTTGAGCAGCACGATGCTCGAAAATTCCCAATTGCCAGCGATGCGCGCCGCCATGCTGGAGTTCCATTTGGGCGTGGCGAACGTGGAGCGAGTGAGAACGGCATGGCGCTGATCGAACACGCTCGCGCCGCGGATATCGGCCCAGGCGTTGGTCTCGGTCTGGCTCTGGCTCTGCCGCCCGTCGTCGCCCGTTCCCGTGTTGGTGTAGCCGGCGCCGGTGTCGATGGCTTTCGAGATCCAGTAGGAAGCTTCCATGCTGAAGCCGTGCCAACGCGGCAGAATCGCCGTCACGCGGCCAGCGTCAAAGTAACCGTGGGACCCGTTGACGATCCGCCGGACGTCATGGAAACGCTGATTGGGGCGGCGGTCCGTAATCGTCGCCGTGGTCAGCGGAAGAGCGGAATCGAGCACTGCGCGATTGGTATAGAGCAGCATGAACAATTTGTGCGACCGGCTGCCGGCGTATCCGAGTTGAATCTTCCAGCGCGAAATTGAAAACGGTTCCCAGACTAGGTTGTACTGATGCGAGTAGGGAGTGGCAAGGTCGGGCGAGATGTCGAAGACGGCGGC
>JBGSME010000111.1:0-6236 GCA_041740335.1 Bryobacteraceae bacterium
GTGGAAAAGGCCGGATTGAACGCCTCCGGGTAGAGGCGCTTCGCTTGGCGCAGGAACCGACAGCACATGCTGAGGGTGCCCGCCGCGGTCTTTCTTTTGAAACGGCGTTCAACGATGAGCCAGACGGCCATTTCCTTGAGCACGTTCGCGGAAAGCTGACTCGCCGACGTTATGTCCGGCTGCCCCTTCGCTCGATGGTCCAGGAACCGGCAAATGAGCCGCAGGCAATGCGCACAGGTGATCACGCTGAGCTTGCGGCTTTGATCCTGGTGAACCAGCCAGAACGCGTTCGCCAGCACACTCGCCAAGGCGGGCCGTGACGACAAGAATGTCAGCCTTACGTTGAACGGCTTCTCTCCCGGACGGACGAACGTCTGCTCGAGTGGCGCAGGTTCGGTGCGGAGGTGGTTGGCGTCGTGTTTTCGAATCGAGTCCGGTTCGATTGACTCCCAACGCTGCCCCGCGCCGTCTCGCCGCATGGCTCACTCCTCCAGTAACCGATCCACAAAGCTATTGTGGGTTGCCAACAGATCGCTCCGCATACGGTCTGTTATGTGCAGGTACCGTTCGGTCGTTGTGAGGCTTGCGTGCCCCAGTTCCAACTGCAGCGTCTTCAGGGGATTCGGCGCGCCGATGTCCTGAAGGTACGCGAGTCGCTCGACCGCATAGACGTGGCGGAGCATATGAGGCCAAATGTGCAAACCCGTTCGCTGACAGTTGGTCGAGAACACCCGGTTGATGGCCGGCGTTTTGAGCGGTTGTCCGTTGCGCCCGACGAATACGGTGCTGGCGTGATTGGCGGCGCTACGCGTGCAACGCCGCCGTTCCATGTGAACGTACCTATCAATCGAGCGCAGCAGGCGCACGGGAAGCAGGACCGTCCGCCACTTCTGCCCCTTGCCAAGGATTTTGATCGCCACGGACTCTCGTTCGATTGAGCTCGGGTCTTCGGGGAGCGCGGCCAGCGGCAACGAGCACACCTCCGAGGAACGCATGCCGGTCAACCAGAGAGTCTCGGCGATGAGTTGGTCGCGCCAGTTCTGGAAGCTCTTGACGAACCTCCGGACGTCCTGCCGTGGCGGGATGTACAAGTCTTCGCGCCGCTCGGTAAGTCTCAAGCTGATTCCAGTCGCGGGATTTCCGGCCGTGCTGCTGCGATCGCCGCCGCGATATGAAACACGAACCGCCTCGATCTCGAAGGGCAGGGCGTCAATCCAGCCCTGCTTCTGCGTGAATCGGTAGAACTGAGAGATCACCGTCAGCTTGTGATTGATGGTGCCGCGCTTAAGAGGTCGGGCCGTCTGCCGGCTTGTTTCGGATGCGAGGAAATTCCGGAACGTCGCAACGTTGATCTCCGTCGCGTGGCGCCAGGCAACGCCGATGCGGTTGCAGAAGCTGAGCCAGTCTGCCAGTTGATAAGCGTAGCTCCGCCACGTCCGGGGCGATGTGGTCCTGCCGCTGACAATGCACAGTCTTGCCAGAAAGGCATTCGGTTCCAGATCCCACCTCATCTCGGAGCCGAGGAGAAAAGGCCGTCCTTCGGGATCGAAGAACACATGCATACAGGCTTCGGACGAATCTCACCAGGAACGGTTAGCCGCCGCGGTGAACAACGACTCGATCATATGGCGCGACGGTTCAAGATAAACCCGTCGTCACGCCAGAGCGGGAGCCAAAATGCGCGACTTGTTCAAACCAGGCATACAAAAAGAGCCGCTGAGATAACGTCAAGAGCCTTTCGTGAATCAGGCTCTCGCCACTCACGCACTCGCGCTGCTCGCCTCTCTGTTGCGACGGGGCAATGTTAGCATCCACGGCGCGTTCGTTGACCTTGCCGGACATCGGGTACAGCCGCTTCTGATCGACCCGGCCGCCTGGCGCAGAATTCAGCGCCGTGGCGTCCTCGCGACATCACACGGCGGATAGAGCCCTCGCGAAAGGCTACGCCCAGAAGCACTGCAACCGATTGAGGCGGCGTCGCTTCGTTCCTGCAGCACCGCCACGCCTCCGAACCAGCGCAAGCCAAACTCGCTTACACACGCTCAGAATCGGCCAAGGCGCCACACTGTCGGCGACAGCCTAAAAGTAAAGCTTCAGACCGAACTGGACGATCCGCATCGGCAGCCGTAGGGAACGGATCTCAGCCATCCGCGGACCGTCCGGCACCACCGAATCGAGCGAAGCGAAGCTGATCCCGGAAGGCTGTCCGAATTGTGGCGTGTTGAACACGTTAAAGAACTCAGCCCGGAACTGGAGCCGGCCCGCTTCGCCGAGCGGCGGCAGATTCCAGTTCTTGTACAGAGAAAGGTCGAAATTGCGTTGTCCCGGCGTCGTGAGAGAGTTGGCGGCCGCGTTGCCGTAGTGGCACAGATCCTGGCGGCCGGGGATGTTGCAGTCCACGCGGCGGAACGCGGTGGGATCGTACCATTGGGCGCGCGTGGCTTGACTGCCGAGGCGTCCGTCGGCTACGCGATCGGGACGGACGGGTTCCGCTGCCGGTGTTCAGGTTTCCGCCGGCCACGCTGAACGGGAAACCGGTCCGCAGCGTAATGATCCCGTTCGTTTGCCACCCCGCCAGAAACGCCCCGGCCACGCCGCGAAAGCGACTCAGGAACGGCATTTCGTAGACATAGTGGAGCACGCCGTTGTGAGTCACATCGAACGGATAGCGGCCGCGGTCCGAGCGCCGGTCGCGGGGATTCTGGTAGGTCACGCCGGAGTTGCGTTCATAACCCTCGCCGAGCGCCTTGCTGTAGACATACGACAGCCCGAGCACCAAGCCGCTGCTATACCGCTTTTCCACGCTCGTCTGGAGCCCGTGATACGAACCATTGCCGTAGCTGTCGAGATAGCGGATTGCCCCGAGTCCCTGCGCGTTCGGGTTCACGCCCTGATCGACCCAAAACTGATACGGCCGCCGCGCATTGACGTTGGTGTCCGGACTCGGATCGGGGCTGTTGAAGTTCGAAATATTGTTGTCGAGGTGAGTGGTTTTCGATCCCACGTAGCCGACCGTTAGGAATGTGTTGAAGGGGAGGGCGCGCTGGATATCCAGACTCCATTGCACGTGGCTCGAATTCTTGTTGTCGGGGGCGATGGCGATCAGATTCGCCCGGGGCGGCGCGTTCGCGGTGCCAGGAAAGATGTTGTCGAAGGAGATCACCGGAGTGCCCGCGCGGATGCGGCGCGTCTGAACGTTGTAGTTCTGTCCGGAGTAGCTGTACCGCAGCACCTGCGCCACGTCAGTCACCTGGTTGAACGTGAAAGCAGCACCGTAGGGTGGCTGACGGCCCAGGATCTGATAGTTGTCCAGTTGCTGAGCGTTGACGAACCAGCCTGAGCCGGCTCGGATCACCCACTTGTCCGTAACCCGGTAGGCCAGCCCCACGCGCGGCATCACGTAGCGGTTGTCGGTGTTGGCCAGTTTGAAGTTCGGCGTGTCCGGCGCTGGCACCAACGTGGGCACGCTGCGTCCGTCCGGCACGCGCGTGAGCACGTCCAGCCGCAGCGACCGCAGTACGCCGTCCGGATCGGTGGGGATCGCGAAGTAGTCCCAGCGGACGCCGATGTTCAGGGTCAGCTTCCGCGTGGCTTTCCAGTTATCGAGCACGTAGGCGCTGTACCGGCCGCCTTGGGGTGTCCGTAGCGGCTTGCCCTCCGGCGAGGTCGACGCTGATGGATAGCCCATGAGCCAGCCGGCCAGACTGTAGCCACCGGCGCAGCAGGCTACCGTGCCGCGCGGGTTGTTCGCCGCCCGTATCGCCACACGGGCCCAGCGGTATTCGCCGCCCATCTTGAAGCTGTGGCTGCCGCGAATCAACGTAAAGTTGTCGGCGAACTGGTAGGTCCGGTCTTCATTGAAGCTGCTGCCGGCGACGTCGCGATCACCGGGCAGAATCGTCGTCGGCAGGCCGATCTCGTCGCCGCGCAGGGAGCGGTTGTTGTCGGAGATCACGCGGTACAGCCCGATTCCCAGCGAGTCCAGATCGAAATTGGTTCCGGTGCGGGGGTTCTGGAAGTCCCAGTCGGCTTTGTTCAGGCCGAAGCGAAACTCGTTGAGCGAGCGCTCGCTGAACAGGTGGATGTGCTGAAAGGCCATGTTCGTCGACGGAGCCTGGCCGGTCAGCAGAAAGTTCGGGTTGATATCGCCGCGGTTGAGCTTTGACCGATCCGTCGCATACCGGAAGAACACTTTGTCTTCGGTACGGAAGTGGTGGTCGACCCGGAAGAAGTATTGATCCGAGTTGGTCGAGTCCGGCACCGACGCCTTGGTGTTGACGTCGAGGATATCTTCGGGCTGGAATTGCGGTAGCGGCATGAACTGGTTGACGAACCGCTGCGCGTTCCGATTGATGCGGCTCGCCGGAATGATGTTGGTGATGTTGCCTGCTGTGTCGCGGAACGGCTCTCCGGTGGTCGGGTCGTAGATGATGATGGGTGCGCGGATAGGGCGCCCGTCCCGGACCAGCGGCCGCAGCAGCGCGGAGAAATCGCCGTTGCGGAAGGCTTCCGGGAAAAAGAACGCCTCGCGCGCGGCTTCGACGGTCTGGCGCAAGCCTTCGAAATTGAAGCTCCAGAATGTGCGATCGCGGCCGTTGTACACCTTCGGCATGTAGACAGGGCCGCCGGCGAAGATCCCGAACTGGTTGCGCCGCAGCCGGTTTTTCTCTGCCAGCCGCGCGTTGGCCGGTGTCTGGAAATTCAGGAAGTAGTCCGTGGCGGCCAGCTTGTCGTTGCGCAAAAACTCGAACAGAGTGCCGCGAAGCTGGTTGGTCCCGCTCTTCAACGCGATCTGGACCACCGCTCCGTTGTTCTGGCCGTACTCGGCGGAGTAGGAACTTGTTTGCACCTTGAACTCTTCGATCGCGTCGATCGACGGCGTGAAGATCATCACGTTAACCCGAGAGTTCGTGGCGGTGACGCCGTCGAGTGAGATCTGCTGATTGTTCTCGCGTTGTCCGTTCGCGGTGAGCGCCACACTGCGGCCGGGAATCGGCGAACCGGCGGAACCATCGAGCCCTTGGCGCAGGCCGAACTGGACTCCGGGCGTCAGAACGGCCAGCATGGCGACGTTCCTGCCGTTGAGCGGCAGTTCCACCACGCGCTTGTTATCGATCACCTGCCCAACAGCGGCGTCCTCAGTCTTGAGTTGGATTCCGCTGGCAGAGACTTCGATGGTCTCTTTGGTGTCGCCGACGCGCATGACGAAGTCCACGCGCACCTTCTGTTGAAGCTGCACCCGGATGCCCGTCTTTTCCTGCGTCTGGAAGCCCGCGAGTTCGACGGTAACCTTGTAGTCGCCGATCTCGATGAGTGGGAACGCATAGTCGCCGCTAGTAGTAGTTGTCGTGGTCCGCCGTTCGCCGGTTGCGACGCGCAACAGCGTGACTCGTGCCCCCGCGACTACGGCATCGCTCGGGTCGATGACGGTTCCCAGTATTTCGGTGGAAGTGGTCTGAGCCGTGACCGAAGCGGCTGTGAACGCGAGCGTCAAAAGGACACGAAGTGTACAATCTCTTCTGACGGCCTTCATGAGCGGAGCCCAGGACTGAATTGTGGACATGACCTCACCTCAGCAAGCTAGATTATAGGTTGCTCGGAATAATACTCTGCCGGTCTGTCGATGTCAAGCCGACTGGGCGAGCCGACTGGGCGAGAAAGGTTTCAGTCTTCTGGCCCTGGCACGTTGCCCGTTGCGGGCTTCAACTCACCCATGAGCCAGTGTACGCATGCGAAGCCGAGGAGATGGAACGAGCCGAGAATTACGAAGACGGGCGAGTAGCCGAAGTGAGAGACCAGATAGCCCGGCAGCAATGACGAGAAGACGATCCCGCCGACGCTGGCGAGCGCCTGGCCGATGCCGATCACGCTGCCCACCGCACTGGACGGATAAACGTCCGAGACGCTGGTGAAGAGATTCGCCGACCACCCCTGGTGCCCCATCGTCCCCAACGAGATCAGAAACACGGTGAGGGGAACATTTGGCGCGAAGACTGCCATGGCGGCAAGCGGCATCCATACGACGCAAGCGGCCATGGCGGCCTTGCGGGCGCGAGCTGTTGCCCATCCGCGCCGGATCAGGTATCCCGGCAACCAGCCGCCGGCGACGCTGCCGAAGTCGGCCATCAGATAGATGAACGGCAGTGCCCAGCCGATCTCAGTCAGAGCGAGATGCCGGACGTCGAACAGGTAGAGCGGCAGCCAATAGATGTAGAACCACCACACCGGATCGGTGA
>JBGSME010000112.1:0-3816 GCA_041740335.1 Bryobacteraceae bacterium
GCGGCCCACGCGCGCCGGCCCGCCGGACCGCGCAACCTGGCATGCCGAGCCCGTGAAGGTGTTCGACAACCTGTACTTTGTCGGTGAGAAGGATTATGGCGCGTGGGCGGTGACGACTTCGGCAGGGATCATCCTTATCGACGCGATCTTTGACTATTCGGTGGAAGACGAAATCGTCAACGGCTTGAAGAAGCTCGGCCTCAACCCGGCAACGATCAAGTACGTCATCGTAAGCCACGCGCATCGGGACCACGTGGGCGGCGCCGGATACCTGCAAGAACATTTTGGCTCGCACGTGATCATGGGAGAAGAAGACTGGGGGCTGCTGGAGCGCACGCAGGGAACCTGGCTGAAGGCGCGTCGCGACATGGCGGCCACCGACGGCCAGAAATTGACTCTTGGCGACACGACGATCACGCTGTATGTGACCCCGGGCCACACTCTCGGTACTCTATCGGTGCTGGTGCCGGTGAAGGACAATGGCAAGCCGCACCTCGCTGCTTCCTGGGGGGGAACTGGATTCAACTGGCTGGGCGGCAGCCCGGTTTACATTACGCCGGACCGCCCTAACAGGTTCTGGTTCGATCACTACATCCAGTCCGCCGCGCGTTTTCGCGACGTCGTGGCGAAGGCCGGCGCCGATGTGCTGATCGCGAATCATACCCATCTGGACGATGCGAAGAACAAGCTTCCGGCGATGGCCAAGCGCCGTCCTTCGGACCCTCACCCGTACGTTATCGGCAACGACGCGGTGGTGCGCTACGTCACGGTGGCCTCCGAGTGCGCACAAGCCGGGCTAGCGCGGGTCGAGTAGGGCTGAGTTCCTGGAATCCGGCTGATGTTGGACGGGCCAAGAAGTGATCGGGACGTTGTGGCGGAGCGGTGGGGCTCACTCACGTCGGATTCGGAGGCTTTTTCACGCGCGGTCTACTGGCTGGCGATCCCCGAAGTTTTTGAGCGATACCAACGCAAGCTGACTGGCGGGAGGCGGGGGACCTGGGTGGAGTCAGTGCTTGGCGAAGTCTTCGAGGGGCGGCTACCGCTGGCGCGCATACTGAGCCTGGGGTGCGGGGACGGAAGTTTGGAGCGGCAACTGGCGTCACTCGACGCCTTCAAACGATGCGAGGCTTGGGATCTGTCGCCAGGCGCAATCGAGGCGGCGCGGCGCAATGCGGCGGCGGCGGGTATCGGCTCGATCGACTACGCGGTGGCTGATCTTAACCGGATCCGGCTTGCGCGGAGCGTATACGATGCGGTGTGGTTCAACGGATCCTTGCATCATGTGGAGGCGCTGGAGCATGTATGCGCGGAGGTGGCGGGCGCGCTGAAGCCGGGCGGAGTGGTCGTGGCGCATGAATATGCGGGCGCGTCGCGATTCGATTTCTCGGCGCGTCAAAAGGCGCTGATCGAGGCGGCGTTCCAATTAATACCGGAGCGGCTGCGACGGCGGTTCGACGGGCGTCCGGATCACGCACCCTTCATTCCCGATCCGTCGAAGGTGCGGGAGGCGGATCCATCGGAGGCGGTACGATCGGCGGAGATTCCGGCGGTGCTCGAGCGGTACTTCGATATCGTATTGCGGCGCGAGGCGGGCGGAGCGCTACTGCATTTTCTGCTCGCAGGGATCGCTGGCAATTTCCGGTCCGGGGAAAAGGCGGAGATGGCGGTGCTGCGGATGCTGTTCGAGATTGAGGACTCGCTGATGGAGGCCGGGGATTTGGGAAGCGATTTCGTGCTGATGGTTGGGCGCCGGCGGGTTGCGGATTACTCGGCGGAATTGGCCTTGGCTACTTCCACGGCGAACACGTAGGTGTCGCCGATCATGTTGGCCATCCTTGATGGCAGCAACGCGCGGTTCTGAGACCAAGCCGCACGGGCGCGCCCGTAATTTTGTTTCCACCAACAGTCCGGCCCCCATGCGGGACCATGCACAAGTTCAGGTACAATCGGGTAGTCTGGGGTTGTCTCATTCCACTTTGCGGAGTTCATTGGTGCGACACAAAAGGTTGGGGTTGAAGGGGTTGAAGGCGCTGCAGTTCGGGCTTTGGGTATGCACGCTGAGCGCATTCGGGGTGGAACTTCCGGCTATTTTTCACGAGGAGCACCTACCCGGCCGCGGACCGGAGTTTGTGGGCCTGGGATTTTCGGGACCGGTGAGGGTGAACGCAAACGGGATTCGGTTTGGACGAGGGGGCGTGGTGGAAGTTCGGTTCGGCGGGGGTCGCCAGGCGGCGCAGATTGAGGGAGACGGGGCTGCGGTGCCGTGGACACGGTACATCGGGCACAAGACAGAGCGGGGGAATAGCTACTCGCGCATCCGGTTGCGCGAGGCGTATCCGGGGATCGATATCCTAGTGTACCGGCAGGGGCGGAGTGTTGAGTATGACCTGGAGGTCAAAAAGGGAGCGGATCTGGGCCAGTTCAGCATTGTTATCTCGGGCGCGACCGGGCGGATTGATGAACGGGGAGATCTACTGATCTCGGGCGGAGATCTAGAATTGCGGCACCGGGCTCCGCGCGTCACGCAAAACGGGAAAGCAGTTGCGGCGCGGTATGAGATGCGCGGGCACGAGGTTGGGATCGCTCTCGACGAATACGACAGGGGCAGCGAGTTGGTGGTGGATCCGCTGGTGGAGTGGATTCACCTTTTGAACAGTTACTCCGACTGGCCGATGGTGTCGGGCCTTACGCCGGGCGGAAAGTTGGTGATCGCAACCGTCGCGTCGCCGGTGGACTTTTTCTTGCCAACGGTTGTCGGGCAGCCGTTTCCAGCCGGGAACCAGACATTGATCGCAGTGTGGCAGTTGACAGACGGCGGGAACGAGATATCGCGATATACGCTTTTTGGGGCGAATGGGAGCAATTTGCCGTACGATATGGCAGTCTCGGCGGATGGCTCAATCCATATTGTCGGGCAAGCGAACGGGACCGGGTTCCCGATCGTCGGCGGATTCATTTCGGCGAACCCATCCGGGAATTCGAGCGGGTTTTATGTGAAGTTGGACGCGCAGTTCGGAATGAGTTACTCGACGCTGATCACGGGCAGCGGACTGAACAACTCGGCCCAAAAGATAGCGTTGAATCCGAAGGGGGATGTGTACATCAGCGGCTACACGGATTCGGTTGATTTTCCACTGATCAACGGACGGCAGACAGACCCGAGTGCTGCGTATCTGATGCAGATTCAATCAGGTCTACCAGTGTACTCCTCTTATTGGGGATCGCGTCAAGGCCCGATCTCGACAGGGGTGGGGCCGGAAATCCTGGCGCTATCGGCGACCAACGATGGGCTAGCTGTGGCGATGCTGGGATGTACCGGGACTGTGACGACACCATTACGGTGTGACTATCCGCTGATCAAGTTGACGGCGGATCTGAAGGATGTGCTGTGGTCGAGGTCGATGGCGGCGACGATTGTCCCGGCATCCCTGCTTTGGGGAGCGGATGGCAATTTGTTTGTTGGTGGCGGACAGTCGGGGAGAGGGCCGTCGATCTCAAAGCTGAATGGGACGACTGGCGTCACGCTGTGGGATTACCGGCCAGCGCTGAACAATGCGAGTGGGCGAATTCTATCGTTGGCGCAGGACGTAGGCGGCTTCATCTACGGTGGCGGAGAGGCAGGGCTGCCGGGAACCTTAGTGAATGCGGTGCAAACGGCGAATATGGGTTCGTTAGATGGCTATTTCGTGCGGTTGAATCCGGCGGGCACGGCGGTCGATGCGACATTGCTGGGCGGAGATGAGGATGACCGGATTCGGAGAATCCATTTGACACCGACGCCGGGAGTTGTGTTGATGACGGGTACGACCCGGTCGT
>JBGSME010000113.1:0-1778 GCA_041740335.1 Bryobacteraceae bacterium
GAAGGCTCTCGCCGGTGACGCGGCGGGGCCGGGCGGCGCCTACCAGATCGAGTAGCGTGGGCATGAGGGCGGTGTGCTGAACGTAGCCTTTCACCTTCCGTCCCGCCCAGTTCTCGCGCGGATGGTAGATGCTGAGCGGCACGTGGGTCACCTGCTCGCGAATCCGCGTTTCGCCCTTATGGAGCTGGCCCTGCTCGCCCATGATCGTGCCGTGGTCGGCCACAAACACGATGATGGAGTTTCGCATCAATCCAAGCTGCTCCACCTTGCGGAGAAACTTGCCGATGCGGGCATCGGTGAAACTGACCAGCCCGGCGTACAAGGCGCGGGCATGCTCCACTTCGACCGGGCTCATCCTTTGGATTGTGGCCGGCGGATGGATCAGTCGCGGGCCATCGTAATCCTTCTTCATGTAGAGCCGGTAGTAGTCTTCCGGTGGATCCCAGTACTCGTGCGGCGAGAACGACTCGATGTGGAGATAGAACGGCTGATTCTCCGCGGCGTTTTCGTCGAGCCAGTCCGCGGCCGTGTCGAAGACGCGGGCGGCGAGCCAGTCATCCTCCTTCTTCCAATCCTGGCGATTGAGCAGGTATTGAAAGATGCCCTGCGCCTGGCGGCCCTTTCGCAGCGGCTGCGAGGCGTGCGCGTATTTGGTGAGATCGATGCGGGAGCGGCCGCCGGTGCGATAGCGGTCGTTCTCCTGGCCGCGGATCAACTGCCAGGAGTCAAAGCCGCGGGTGAAATTCTTGCCGGGCTTGAACTGATGATAGAGGTCGGTGACTAGAGCGGTGGCGTAGCCGCTCTGCTGCAGCGTCTCGGAGATGGTGACGTCCTCGGCGAACAACTGGTGCCAGCCGCGGATCTTGACGGTGTCGCCAGGCTGCTCGATCTTTTCGGATGGGAAGATCTGCCGGCCGGTGTAGATGGCGCGGCGGGCGGGGATGGTCGGCAATACCTGCGGGTAGGCGTCGAGAAACATCGCCGACTTGCCGATGAGCGCGTCGACGTTCGGCGTCTTGTACTCCGGGTGACCGTAGCAACCGGTGTGATGGGAGCCCCAGGTGTCCACGCCGATATGGATGATGTTCATCGGTCCACCGGCGGCTTGTGGGGCAGCGGCCGCCAGTGGTGCTCCCGCCAGCACCGAACGTCGCGTGATCCTGGCCATTCCGATCCTAACCGAATAACTGGTGAATCGGCTCCACGCCGCGGTCGACGAGCGGGATCGGGCGCCCCTGTGCCCCTGGAAGCTCAGTCTCGAGATCGATGCCAAGGCCCTTGTAAATGGTGGCCGCCACCATCGCCGGCGTCACCGGATTGTCCCTCGGATATGCCCCGATCTCATCGGAAGACCCAACCACTTGCCCGCCTTTCACGCCGCCGCCGGCCATCAGGATAGACCAGCATTGCGGCCAGTGATCGCGGCCCCCGGCCGGATTCACCTTCGGCGTCCGTCCGAACTCGCCCACGCCGGCGATCATGGTATCGTCGAGCAGCCGCCGGTCCTGCAAGTCTTCGAGCAAAGCCGAGTAGCCCATATCGAACATCGGGCCCACCAGATCGCTGTAACAGGAGATCGGGCTGAACGGCTTGGACCCATGAATGTCCCACGTGATCTCGTCAAACACGGTCTCGAACATGTTGATCGTGACAAAGCGCACGCCCGCTTCAATCAGCCGCCGCGCCAGCAGGCACGACTGGCCGAACCGGTTGAGCCCGTACTTCTCGCGCACCGCCTGCGGCTCCCGATGCAACTCAAACGCCGCGCGCGCCTTCTC
>JBGSME010000114.1:0-5148 GCA_041740335.1 Bryobacteraceae bacterium
ACAAAATAGCCCGCCCCGCAGCGGACCGTCCCCCTATTTCCCCTAACTCCGCATATGCTGAGACCGCGCCGGAGCCCGATACCCCGCCCCACCAGCACTCAAATGCGGCGTCTCCAACCGCCTCCCGCCCTCATGCCGGGACCGCAAGCAGCTCTCCAGCATCCCGCTCACGATCAGCGTCCGCTCCACCGGATACGGCGCTTTCCCCGTCACAAACATCTCCTCGATCTTACTAACCAGACAAGCCGAGTAAGTTACATTCGGCACCGGCGACAAAAAGAACTGCGTCGACACAATTCCCTGCCCCGCCACACGCGCCGCAAAGTTATAATCCTTCACCGCCCCGTTCAACATCAGCAACGTCGTCCGTAACCCGTCATTCCGCTCGATCAAATACGCCGCCGGATCCTTCACCAGCTTCGGCAGCACTCCCGACCCCACCAAATCCTGCGGCCGGCTCTCCGTCAAACTGATCCCCTGCGGACTGTCGCTTCTCGAAAGCGCCGCCTCCAACAGCCGCTTGGACCAACGTCCATCCTCGCCCGCCTTCCACACCTCATCCCCATCGATCAGTTGTACGCTCCGGATCCCCGTCTCCCCACCCTTACGGCGCTCCACCATGCACTGCATCGCCTCGAGCGCATGATAATCCATCGGATCGGATCCGCCCACGCCAACCATCAGCGCTTCTTCCACCTTCGCCCCTAACGGCACCTCCACATCCGGCAAACGCCACGTCACCGGCAGTGACGATCCCGCCAGCATCGGGAACTTCAACCGTTGCGACTGATCCACCATCCAACGCGCCTTCTCAAAGCTATAGGAAAGGTGCTTGTCGTTGTACACCGGCACCGCACGCCCGTCTTTCTCGAACACCTCCACGCACTGCTTGAAGAATTCGTGCCGCGGATACAGCACTTGCCCCAGTTCGTTCCGCGGATAGTCCCCATGCTCGGCGATGATCAACACTGCGTCCACCGCCAACCGGTCCCCGCCCTGCCGCAACGCCTCCGCGATCGTCGGATAGACCTTGAAGCCGAACTCCTTGGCCCGCTCTTCGCTTTGATCGCCCTTCGGCCGCTGATCTACATAGAGCGACACTACCTCTAACTCTGGCTTGTGCCAACTCCCTTCGAGCGGATAACCGATCAGAAGCCGGTCGCCCATATGCTGCGCATGCGACAGATACCGGTAGATCGTCGTGATGATCGCGACTCGTTTTGCCATCTTCAATCAACGTACGCGATACAGTCGATCTGCAGCAACTGCCCCGGCCGCCGGAACCCCGTCGCCCCCCAATACGATCGCGCCGGCCGGTCTTTGGTGAAGAACTTGTTGTATTCCTCGTTCATCGGATCCCAGTTCTTCTCCGGATCCACGATCGAAACCGTCACCTTGAGCACATTGTCCATCGACGACCCCGCCTTCTCGAGCGCCGCCTTCATCGTCTCCAGCGCCGAACGTGTCTGCACCGCCGCATCTCCCGCTTCCTTCCGCCGCTCCGGATACCACCCGCCAATCCCGCTCAGGAAAAGCAGATGCCCCGACCGTATCGGCCCATTCGCTGACTTCTTCGGGTTCCAATCATCCGGTGCCGCTCCCGCCGAAACAGCCCCCGCAAGTCCAAGAACCGTCGCCTGCATTAGCGCCCGCCGCGAGTTCGATTTGTTTTTTTCCGTTTTAGCCATAGCGAAAGCAGTCTATCACCAACGCCCATTCTCCCGCCCGTCTACCGCTTCCCGGCCAGCGCCCGCTCGATCATTCCTCGCAAATTGCCCGAGGCAATTTGCTCCCGCGCCGCCTCCGGAATTCGCGCCCCCACCAGCTTCGCAATCTGTGACGCCATCCCTCGCCCCCCGGAATCGCTGCCGTAAATCACACGCGCCGCCCCAAGCTCCCGCACCGCCATCTCCGTAAATCCGTTCGTCGGGTCCGAACCCGCCAGATCCACCGAAATGTTCCGGTAGTCCCGCATCGCCCGGATGCCAAGCTCCCAGTTCCCCCCCGTATGCCCGCAGATCATCGGTACCCCCGGAAATCGGGTCGCCAGCGCCGCCATATCCATCGGTGACGACTCGCCCGGCAGATTCCCGCCCGTCTTGAACCACGTGTGTTGAAAGATCACCGCATTCCGTTCCGCCGCCGCCTTGATAATTGGATCGATCGCCGGATCCGAACACCGCCGCGCCACCCATAACTTGATCCCCACCAGCGGACCCTCCCCGATACACCGCCGGATCTCATCCAAACTCGCTCCAACATAGTTCGGATTCACATACGCAAATCCATAAATCCGATGCGCCCAGTGCTGCACGCACCGCAGAATATAATCGTTGTGCTCGCGCATCTGCGCCGGATCCGGATCCGCGTCCCGCAGCGAACCCAAATACACGCACAGCTTCTCCACACCCATCCGGTCCGCAATCCGGATCGCCTCCGCCATTGACTCCTCCGCCGTCCTCCCCCCAAATCCCGATGGATGACAGTGCAAATCCCAAATCGTCATCGCGCGTCTCCGAACAGACGCTTCGCGTTCGCATCGAGCGTCCCCACGTCAAGCCCAGCTTCCTTCACTTTCAACGCCGCCGCCTCGAAATAGAAAAATGGAAAGTACGAGCCAAACACCAGCCGGTCCGAACCAAGCTGCGCGTTCCACCGCGCCGGACCATGCACCCCCTCGATCATTGCGAAATCGCTGTACACCCGCTGCGTCAACGCCAGCTTGGTCAACACCTCCGGCCCCGCGCCGCGGCAATTCAACAGTTGCACTCGTAGGTTCGGTTCCTCATTCAACACCCCCGCCAGCGGATCCAGATTCACCGGGCCCGCGCGAAGCACCGGATGCTGCGTCCGCTCATCCTCAATCGTGCACGCGATCTGCAGAAAAACATTCCGCTCCGCCGCCGCCGCAAACAACTCCCGCGCCGCCGCGTCTCCCAAGCCGTATCCGTGAAAGGACGGATGCAGCCGCAGCCCCTGCATCCGATGATCAGCCACACATCGCCGCAAATCTTCTCTCCAATCCGGCGCAGTCGGATTCACCGTCCCAAACGGCAGCAGTTCCCCATTCGAATGCCGACGGCACTCCTCCGCCAGCCGCGCATTCACTGCACCCAGGTCCCGGTGCAGCAGCGCGTCGAAGCTCCCCGTCCACGCCTGCGTTACTCCGCTCGTCCGCAGCTTCGCCAACAGCTCGCCCGGCTCATCTCCGTACAGCCGGCGGAATGGATAGCGCGAAAGATAGACGTTCGTATCGATCATCGTAACTTATGGTAGATCCAGAAACTCGTACCGGTAACTCCACCGCGTGGACTTGCCCGGCTCCACACTCAAATCGATATACGGTTCCGGCGAAAACACCGTCCGTATCGACCAGTAGACCAACTTCGAAAGCGGCCGGTCGCCCGTAATCCGTACGCCCGCGTGCGCTTTCTTGTTCTCCACGCGAACATCATAATCGGACGCGGTGTCTCCAAAACCGCGAAATTCCGCAATCACGCTCTCTCCCGTCTGCAGCTCGCGCTTGTATCCGATCTGCTTCCCAGACGCCACCGCGATATCCCCGCGGAACGCCCGCACCGCCTCCAGTTCGAACGGCAGCTTCACCTCCACCGCCGGCCCCGTCGGCTGCCCGTCGATCACAAAGAAGTTATGGTTGTATTGGCTCGTAACAATCCGTTTCCGCCCCGTGTTCGATAACTCGTGCTCAATCACCATCACCGCCCGGCCCGGCTCTAAACGAATCCGTTTCGTGTAACGATACCCATACCCGGTCTGGTCCCGAAGCTCATGCCGGAACTCGATCCTGTCTTTACCGCTCCGGACCCGCCACTTCCCGTGGTCCACGATATCGTATGTCCGAAAGCTCTGATACGCTGCCTCCTCGGGCTTAGTAACTACCCCCACGCCGATCCGGATAAACGTTCCCCCCACCTTCGCTTCGTCATACCCCAGCCCCGCATTGTTCGTCCGGAACTCTTCGACCGGTCCCATAATCGCATCATGCAGCTTCGGGTCGTACTTGGGAAACCACTGCCCGAAATACTCATGCTTCGCTGTCTTCAAGCTATAAATCACTCCGGACCAATCGAAACGCGTCCCCCTGTAATACCCGCTCTCCGAGTCCGGCAAATAGAATCGCGCCGTGATTGCGCCGTTGCTGATCTCAGATTCCGGGAACCCCGCACCGAACGTAACAGCCGCAAGCATCGAACAAACAAACATCTTCCGCATAGTCCGCCCTCTACCATATCACCGCCCAGCCCACCCCTACCGCTTGAAAAACCACAACCAAAACCGCTCCTCCCCAGCCCCCACACGGTGCCGCGCCTCAAACCCGTTCCGCTCCGCCAGGTCCACCGCCTCCGCATCCGTAAACGACGCCCCCAGCCACGTGTCCTCTTCCCGCGACACCACCCGCGGATCCCCTTGCACCTCGAATTTGAACAAACACCCCGGACGCAGCAGCCGCCCCACCTCACTCACATAATTCGAAATCACTTCCCGCGAAGGAACATGGTGAAAACAACAAATCGAAAACGCAAAATCGAACACTCCCGATTCCGCGATCACGCTCACGTCCACCCCGTTGTTGTTCCAGATTCGCGCGTTCGGCTTCTCCCGGCAAGCCTCGCGCGCCAACCGGACCATCTCCGGGCTGATATCCACCGCATCCACTTCCCCAAATACCTCCGCCAGCGCCCTCGTCACCCGGCCCGCCCCGCACCCGATCTCGAGCACCCGCATCGCCCGCGGATCCTTTCCCTGGCACACGTTGTGCATGTCGTTCAGAATGTCATTCTCTAAGGTCTGCCGGCCAAGAGCGTAAAACTCTTCCTCAGACCAGTTCTCGTTCGAATCGGCGATGTAATACTTCGCGTTCTCCCGGGCTCGTTCGTCCCAATCCTGCCGCATCCGCGCCGATAGCTCTTCAAATGCCATACTCACACTCCTTGCACCCAATGGATCTGTAAATACGATACGATGCCCGCATGAGCGAAGTCACACGCCGCGACCTGTTGAGCGGATCCGCCGCCGCCACCGCCTTCCAGATCGTCCGGCCCCAACTGGTGCGCGGTGCGGGCGCCGAGCGCCTCAAAGCCGGACTCATCGGTGTCGGCGGACGCGGCCGCCAAGCCGTCGTCGACC
>JBGSME010000115.1:0-11503 GCA_041740335.1 Bryobacteraceae bacterium
AGGTGGCCGACGCCACGGTGCGGTGCCTCTTGCGGGCGGTCCCGGCCGCGGTTCCGGGGATTGCATTCTTGTCAGGCGGCCAATCGGCGGAGCTGGCTTCGGCGCGATTGAACGCCATGAATGCCCAGTTCCGATCGCCGCCCTGGGAGTTGGCGTTTTCCTATGCGCGCGCCATCCAGCAGCCGGCGTTGGAAGTCTGGCATGGCGACGACGGTCAGGCACCGGCCGCACAGCGGGCGCTTTTGCATCGAGCCAAGTGCAATCGTGCAGCGCGCCGGGGAGAATACGATGCCGCGAGCGAGGGGGACCGTAGCTGATCGCGATGAAGGAACATCATGCATCTGGGTACAATCCGGGCCGGCCGAACCTCGGCTCAGTGGTCTCGGTGCGCGGCGGGGTCGTGGATGTACGGTTCGAAGAACACCTGCCGGCCATCTATTCGCTGCTGAAGGCCAAGGACGGGCAAATTGCGATCGAGGTTTTGGCGCAACTGGACGCGCATCGCGTCCGTGGAATCGCGCTGACGCCCACCGAGGGCCTGGTGCGGGGCGCCGTGGTGGAAGACACGGGTGGGCCGTTGAGGGCGCCGGTGGGCAAAGGAAGTCTGTCGCGAATGTTCGATGTATTCGGAAATGCCATCGACAGCCAGCCGCCGCCCACCGATGTGGAATGGCGAACAATCCATCGAGCCCCGCCGGCCCTGGCCCGGCATACGGCGAAATCTGAAATCTTCGAAACGGGGATCAAGGTGATCGATGTTCTGGTGCCGCTCGAGCGCGGCGGCAAGACCGGGCTGTTCGGCGGGGCGGGTGTGGGCAAGACGGTGCTGCTCACCGAAATGATCCACAACATGATCGAGCACCAGAAGGGAGTGAGCATTTTTTGCGGGATCGGCGAACGATGCCGTGAGGGCGAGGAACTGTACCGTGACATGAAGGAGGCAGGCGTGCTGCCGAACATGGTGATGGTGTTCGGGCAGATGAACGAGCCGCCGGGCAGCCGGTTCCGGGTGGGTTACTCAGCGCTCACGATCGCCGAGTATTTTCGTGACGACGAGCACCGCGACGTACTGTTGCTGATTGACAATATCTTCCGCTTCATCCAGGCCGGCATGGAGGTTTCGGGTTTGCTGGGCCGGATGCCATCGCGGCTGGGATATCAACCTACGATGGGCACCGAACTGGCGCGGCTGCAGGAGCGAATCGCCACCACCGATACAGGATCGATCACATCCATTCAGGCCGTATATGTACCAGCGGACGATTTGACCGACCCCGCGGCTGTGCATGCCTTCTCCCATCTGTCGGCGTCCATCGTGCTATCGCGCAAGCGGGCGAGCGAAGGACTCTACCCGGCGATCGATTTGCTGCAGTCCAACTCCAAAATGGCTACGTCCGGCATTGCCGGCGAACGGCATTATCTTTTGGCGCAGGAAATTCGACGGACGCTGGCGCAGTACGAAGAGCTGAAGGACATCATCGCCATGCTGGGCCTGGAACAACTGGCGCCGGAGGATCGCAAGGTTGTGGCGCGCGCCCGGCGGCTAGAGCGATTCCTCACCCAGCCATTCTTCGCCACCGAGCAGTTCAGCGGCATCAAGGGAACACTGGTGAGTCTCGAAGACTCCCTCAATGGGTGCGAACGAATCCTGCGCGATGAATTCAAAGACTACCCCGAAAGCGCGCTGTACATGATCGGGGCAATTGACGAGGCGAGGGAGAAAGCCAGTGCCGGGTCAGAACCGGAACCGGAGGTGAAACATGAGCCAGCCGGCGCTCATGCGTCTTAAGATCCTGCTGCCGTTCCAGATCTTCGCGGAGAAGACCGGCGTTTCGCGCATCGTGGCGGAGACGAGCGAGGGATCGTTCGGAATCCTGGCGCATCGGCTGGACTGCGTCGCCGCACTCGGGCCCGGAATTCTGATCTATGAAAACGAAGCGGAAGGCGAGGCCTATGTCGCCGTCGATGAAGGAGTGCTGGTAAAGACCGGACTGGACGTGCTTGTCTCCGCGCGCAACGCAGTGGCTGGAACCGGCCTCAGCCAACTACAGGCAACCGTGAAGCGGGAGTTTCTAAACCTGAACGAACAAGAGCGGAACGTCCGCTCAGTGATGGCGAAAATGGAAACCGATTTTATCCGCCGTCTCGCGGAGTTTAAACATGAGTGAAAACCCGGAGCCCAAGCGCGCGCACGATCCGGCTGCGTTCAGCCGGAAGATCGGAACAAAGGCGGCGCGCAAAATCAGGGCGCGCAAAGCCAGGCAGGATGTATGGTTTGGCTTGGGAATGATGGGGCTCATCGGCTGGTCAGTGGTGGTTCCGGCATTGCTCGGGGCAGCGTTGGGAATCTGGCTGGACAAACGCAGCCCGGGGACCCATTCCTGGACGCTTTCGCTCATGATCATCGGCCTCGTTATCGGCTGCGCCAATGCCTGGCACTGGGTGGCAAAGGAAGACAGGGAGATGAGAGAAGGACGGGAGGACCGCAATGACGATGAATGAAGCTCTTGGTCTGGTGCTGGCGCTGGCGCCGGGCGCGCTACTCGGCGCGACATTCTTCGGCGGCCTTTGGTGGACGGTTCGCAGGGGTTTCTCGTCGAAGCGGCCGGCGCTGTTGTTTTGCGGGAGCTTACTGCTGCGAACGGGCATTGCCGTGACTGGATTCTATTTCGTGGCGGATGGTGATTGGCGGAGATTGCTGGTGTGCCTGGTTGGATTTAGCGGAGCGCGTCTTGTTGTGACGTGGCTCGCAACGAGGATGGCGGAACCAAGTTACCCGGCGGAGGCGGCCAGCCATGCACCTTAGCCCGGATCAGGTGATCCTCTGGCAATCCGGCATTTTCAAACTCAACGCCACGATTGTGTTCACGTGGGCACTGATGCTCGTGCTGGCGGGCGGCTCAACGCTGGTCACGCGCAGGCTCTCCACCGGTATGAAACGATCCCGGTGGCAGAACCTTCTCGAGATCGTGGTCACAAGCATTGAGAACCAGATTGAAGAGGTGGGCCTGAGGCAGCCGCGAAAATATCTCAGCTTTCTCGGCACACTCTTTCTGTTTATCGCTACGGCCAGCCTCTTTACCATCATTCCCGGGTACGAGCCGCCGACTGCTTCGCTGTCAACCACGGCGGCGCTGGCGTTGAGCGTATTCGTAGCGGTGCCACTGTTCGGCATTGAGGAGCAGGGGGTGGGCAGCTACCTCAAGTCCTATATGAAGCCGACATTTATCATGCTGCCTTTTAATATCATCAGCGAGATCTCGCGCACGCTGGCACTGGCCGTAAGGCTATTCGGCAACATGATGAGCGGGGCGATGATCATCAGCATCCTGCTTACGATTACGCCTTTTCTCTTCCCGATTGTCATGACGATGCTCGGACTTCTGACCGGTATGGTGCAGGCCTACATCTTCAGCATTCTGGCGGCGGTGTACATCGCGGCGGCCACGAGAACCCGTAAACCCAAGACCGAAAGCTTGCTGGACATCCCAGCATGAGTTACTACAACGAAGAGGAGACATAGTGGACAACACAACTACCATCGCGGTGGCGTCAATTGTCATCGCCGGCATCACCACCGGTTTCGGCACGATGGGGCCGGCGCTGGCGGAAGGGAAAGCAATCGCAACGGCGGTGAGTTCGCTGGCCCAGCAGCCCGATGCCTCTGCCACCATCACGCGGACCTTGTTTGTAGGCCTGGCGATGATCGAGTCCACGGCGATCTACTGCTTCGTGCTCTCGATGATCCTCATCTTCGCCAACCCGTTCTGGAACCACGTTATCGCCCAAGCCGCAGGGAAGTAGGCCGATGCTAGTCGATTGGTTCACCATCGCGGCACAGGCGCTCAACTTTCTGATTCTCGTGTGGCTGATGAAGCGTTTTCTATACGGGCCGATTCTCAACGCCATTGACCAGCGGGAGAAGCGGATCGCCACGGAAATCGGCGACGCGGATGCAAGGAAGGCCGAGGCCCAAGAGCAGCGGGACGAGTTCGAGCGCAAGAACGCCGAGTTCGACCGGCAGCGCACCGCGCTACTTCGCAAAGCGGAAAGCGACGCGGATGCCGAGCGCCAGCGGATGATTGACGAAGCCCGGAAGGAGGCTGACGCCTGGAGTAGCAAGCGGCAGGAAACGTTGCGAGCCGATGCCCGCAACCTAGGCCAAGCCATCGCTCGCCGGACGCAGCAGGAAGTGTTTGCGATTGCGCGAAAGGCATTGGCGGACCTGGCGACGACGAGTCTGGAAGAGCGCATGGGAGAGGTGTTCACTCGCCATCTGCGGGACCTGAATGGCCAGACGAAAGAACTCCTCGCCGAAGCGCTGCGGTCTACGGACGGCCCCGCGCTGGTGCGCAGCGCGTTTGACCTCGGCACGGAACAGCAGAAGGCGATCCGAAACGCTCTCAACGAGACTTTCTCGGCGGATGTCGATGTCCGATTCGAGACCGCACCGGACCTGATCGGCGGTATTGAACTTACCGCGAAGGGGCAAAAAATGGCATGGAGCATCGCGGACTATCTGTCGTCACTTGAAAATGGCATCGACGAACTCCTGCGGGAAAGGGACGGCCATGAGGCCAAGCCTGAGGCCAAGAGCGTGGAGATTGGGTCCGGAGCAAAGAGCCAATGAACATCGAACTGGAAAACCTGGAGGAAGTTTTCGACCACGCCTTCGATGGAATGAGCCAGGTGCGGGAAGCCTTCACGCCGGAACTGACGGCACGGGAGGTGGGGACGATCACGAGCCTCGCCACCGGCATCGCGATGGTATCGGGTTTGCCCGGCGTGGGCTTTGAAGAATTGGTGACGTTTCGCGGGGGGGTATCCGGCATCGCATTCAACGTGGACGCAGAGGAAATTGGCGTGGTTCTTCTTGGCGAATATTGGCATCTGCGCGCGGGAGAGGAAGTACAGCGGACGGGCCGTGTTATGGACGTGGGCGTCGGCGAGGGGTTGCTGGGAAGAGTGATCGACCCGCTCGGCCGCCCGCTTGATGGCAACGGTCCGGTGATCTCCACCAAACGCCTTCCGGTAGAGCGTCCCGCTCCGCACATCATGGACCGTGCGCCGGTGACGGAACCTCTCCAAACCGGTATCAAGGTGATCGATGCGCTTATTCCAGTGGGACGAGGCCAGCGAGAATTGATTCTCGGCGACCGCCAGACGGGCAAGACCGCCATCGCGATCGACACGATCCTCAACCAGCGCGGCCAAAATGTGGTGTGCGTTTATTGCGCGATTGGGCAGGGCGCGTCGGCCGTCGCGAAGACCGCGGCTACCTTGCGGAAGGCGGGGGCGATGGAGTACACGGTGCTCGTTGTGACGGAGGGGAACGCCCCGCCGGGTCTCGCCTACATCGCGCCCTACGCCGCCACGAGCCTCGCAGAGTCATTCATGGAAGCAGGCCGGGATGTGCTGATTGTCTACGACGATCTCACACATCACGCACGTGCTTACCGCGAACTCTCACTACTACTACGCCGCCCACCCGGCCGCGAAGCGTTTCCGGGCGATATCTTTTACATCCACTCGAGGCTGCTCGAACGCGCCACGCACTTACGGCCGGAACTCGGGGGCGGCTCGCTGACCGCGCTACCGATCATCGAAACCGAAGCCCAGGACATCTCCGCCTACATCCCAACCAATTTGATTTCGATTACGGATGGGCAGATCTACCTCTCCCCCTCGCTATTTGAATTGGGCGTGCTACCGGCGGTGGATGTCGGAAAATCGGTTTCGCGGGTGGGCGGTAAGGCGCAACGCGCGGCCTACCGTGCGGTGACGGGTGACCTGAAGCTGGCCTACGCGCAGTTTGAGGAGCTCGAGACCTTTTCCCGATTCGGAGCCCGCCTCGATGAAGACACCCGCAAGACCATCGAACACGGAAGAAGGATTCGTGCCTGCCTGAAGCAACCGGAAAACGCCCCGGTGCCTGTGCCCGCGCAAATCGCCTTGCTGCTGGCACTGACCGCGAAGCTGTTCGACGACGTGCCCCTCCACCAGATGACGAACGCCGAGCAATCCGTACGAAGGGCGGCGGCGGACCTCCCGGCGAGCGTGCTTGCGCGATTGGACACCGCCGGCAAATTGAGCGACGAAGATCGCAAGATGATCGTCGAACTCGCCCGCGACGCCATCGAAGAGTTCAAGCCGGAAGCGGAACAGAAATTCGGAAAGCAGCCAAGCCGCGAGGAAAAAGCCGGGCCGAAGCCGGGCGGCGAATCAGAGGACGACGAATGACGGACGACAGAGTTTGCAGATCCGAATCCATAGAGAGAGCGCAGCAAGCTCGGAGAGCGGAGGAGGCTCAAGGTCGAATCCCGGCGGCGTTGTGGGGAGGTGAAGGCGGCCAGCAATGAACGACAGCGCAGCGAGCCTTCGCCGGAAGATCCACAGCGCCGGCGATCTTCAATCCGTGGTCCGTACGATGAAGGCGCAGGCAGCATCGAGTATCGGCCAATACGAGCAATCGGTGGCCGCGTTGGGCGGGTACTATCGCGCCGTGCAACTGGGGCTGGGCGTCTGTTTCCGCAGCAACGGCGCCACGTCATCCGCGTCCGGTGACGCAAAGAGAGCGGAGGCCGAGGCGATTCTCGCCGTTGTGTTTGGTTCTGACCAGGGGCTGGTTGGACAATTCAATGAGGTGGTGTCAGACCATACGTTCCAGGTGTTGGGCACGTTCACCGGCAGAGCTCAGGTTTGGGCGGTGGGCGAGCGGGTGCATGCGCGTCTGATGGAGGCGGGCCTGCCGCTGGCCGGCCTGTTCCGCGTGCCGACTTCGGCGCGAGCGATCACGGGTCTGGTGGGCGAGATCCTGTTGGAGTGCGAGGCGCAGCGCAGCCGGGGCGAGCCCATCGAACTGCACCTGTTCTACAACCGTTCCATTACGGGAACGGGTTATGAGCCCATCCATCAAAGGCTGCTGCCACTGGACGAAGCCTGGCAGCGGAGGATGGCAGAGCTCCCGTGGCCCGCCGGGAACCAGCCGGAAATTATGGGTAGCGGCATCGTAACGCTGCGGGCACTGATCCGCGAATATCTTTTCGTGTCACTCTTCCGGGCCTGCGCCGAATCGATCGCAAGCGAGAATGCAAGCCGACTGGCCGCGATGCAGCGGGCCGACCAGAACATTGATGAATCACTGGAGGAGCTCAACCGAACCTTCCATCGGTTGCGCAAGAGCAGAATCGATGAGGAACTGTTCGACGTTGTTTCGGGCTTCGAGGCGTTGAAGAAGGAAAAGAGCTGATTTGCCCGAGGGCGGGCCGCGGCAGCATCATTGTGAGGCCCGATGATCGCGCCGGACCGCGGAGAACACAACCGGCGTTATGAGCAGCGACAAAATCATCGAGATCGCGACGCCGCCCATCACGGCGATCGCCAGGGGCTGCAGCATTTGAGCGCCGGATCCCACACCAAGCGCTAGCGGCAGCATCCCGAAGATTGTGGCCAGCGCGGTCATGAGAATCGGCCGGAGCCGCCGTCGTCCCGCTTGGAAGACGGCGTCGCGCAAACCAAGACCCTGGGCGGTAAAGTGTTGCTCGGAATCGAGCATCAGAATGCCGTTCTTGTGCACAATGCCGATCACCATGATGATTCCCATGAACGAAGAGATATTCAGAGTCTGGCCGGTTAGTGTCAACGCAAGCAGCGAACCGGACGTGCACAACACAGTCGCCAATAAGATGGCGAATGGATGCGCGAACGAACGGAATTCGAAAACCAGGATGATGAAGATCAGCGCGATCGACATCAGCAGCACCTGGGTCAGTCCGCGGAAGGATTCTTTCTGAATCTGATAGAGCCCGCCGTATTCGATGTCAGTACCCGCCGGCAAAGCTACTTCCTTGGGTAACCGTTCTTGAATCTCGTGCATGGCGCTTCCCAAGTCCCGGCGCTCCAGGTGTGCGGTAACCGCCGAGAGATTGCGCAGGTTCTCGCGCCGGATCTCGGTTTGCCCTTCCTGCATCTCCACATTGGCGATACTCCCGAGCGGGACCGTGGTTCCGGAAGGCGACGTCAGCAAGAGAGCGCGAAGCTGATCCACGCTGTTCCGCCTGCCGGCCGGGTAGCGAACGCGAATGCCAATGCGGCGATCACCGGCGATCATCGTCGACGCAAGTTCGCCATCGAGAACCGCGGCTTCGAGATTCGCCACGCCGGTAATGGTGAAGCCTGCGCGTTGGGCCTTTTCCGGATCGACGCGAAAGTGAATTGCGGGCCCGATCACGATGGTCTGGTTGACGATATCGACGACGCCGGCCACCTTCGGAAGCCATTCCTCCACCGACTTTGCGACGGACTTAAAGACGGCCTCGTCCTTATGCGTGATCTTGATTTCGATAGGCTGTGGTGACCAGGCCAGATCGCCCACCAGGTCCTCCAGTATGTGCGGGAACTCTACATCTATGGCCACCTCCGATGACGTAATCTTCTCCCGAAGCTCAGAAGTAACCTCCTCCAGAGACCGGCTGCGATTCTTTCTGAGTTTGATGAGGAAGTCGCCCGTGTTCGGCTCAGCGATTGCCAGAGCCAGACGGGCGCCGGTGCGCCGCGAGTAACTTTCCACCTCTGGCGTTTCGGCAAGAAACGTTTCGATGTGGTTCAAAATACGATTCGTCTCCTGAAGAGACGTTCCGGGCGGAGTGACATAATCCAGCACGAATGCGCCTTCGTCCATCTCGGGAAGAAAGCCGCTTCCCAAGGTCCAGTAAAGGGCGCCGGTGGCGGCCAGAATCAGAACGATCACCACTCCGATCAGACCCGGTTGAGCCAGGCACCAGGCCAGCGCGTTCTCGTATCGCGCCGTGAGCCATCGCATCAACCGGCCATCGCCGGCATGCTCGGGATCCGCCGCACCAAGCCGCCCTCTGCCGGAAGGTTTGAGCAGCCAAGCAGCCAGCACCGGAGTAAACAGCAGCGCGAGTACGAGCGAGGCCAGAAGCGAAGCGACAAGCGTGAGTGCCAACGCCCGAAAAAACACCGCGGTGATGCCGCCGAGAAACACAAGGGGCACAAACACGACGATCGGAGTCAACGTGGATCCGATCAGCGCGGGCGTGAGTTCCACGATCGCGCTCCGCGCCGCGGCGTCCGGTTGCTGGCCCATGTTCAAGTGGACAGCAATGTTTTCCACCATTACGATCGCGTCGTCGATCACCACACCAATGCAGGCGGCGATACCGCCGAGTGTCATTAGGTTGAAGCTCATGTGGAAGAACTTCATGCACACCACCGCCGTGAGTACCGCCACTGGGATCACCGCCGCGGCCACCAGCGTCGTCCGCCAGCTCTTGAGGAACGCCAGCAGGACCCCAACAGACATCACCAGGCCAATCAGGATGCTCTCGACAACTCCAGCAATCGAGTCGCGGACCAGAACAGACTGGTCATAGTAAGTGGACAACTCAATATCTTCTGGTAGCGTTTTGCGGATCTCGGCGAGTTCGGCATTCACCGCGTCCGCCACTTCCACGGCATTGCCGTCCGGCTGCTGCAGCACGTTCACCAGCACCGCAGTGCGCCCGTTCGCCGTGACAATGTTGTACGCGGGTTTCTCTCCGGGTACGACCTCAGCGATGTGCTTGACGAGTACCGGAGTCCCCTTCACCACGTCCACCACGACGCGCTCGATCTCCTCCGGTTTCTCCATCAGGCCAGTTACTGTTGTAAGGTACAGATGATAGTTTTCCTGTAACATGCCGGCGGGGAGCATGATGTTGCTGTTCCGGATTGCATCAACAACCTTAGTGAGCGGCATATTGAGAGCGTTCAACCGCTCCGGATCCACAATTACGTGATACTCGGGTGCGCGCCCACCCACGATTCTTGTCTCGGCTACTCCGGGCAGGCGATACAGCCTCGGTGAGATTTCGTAATAGGCCAGTTCCCAAAGTTCAGAAGTTCTGCGTGAGGGAGATGTGATACTGAAGCCGACCATTGGAAACACGGAAAAAGTAAGCCGATTGATGTAAAACCGGCATTCCGGCGGAAGCGATGGCGTAATCTGCGAGATACGCCCCTGCACCAGATGCAGTGCGTTTAAGATATCCACATCCCAACGAAAAAACGCGCTGATCTCGGTTGATCCACGGGCGGTGGTCGATCGGACTGTTGTTACTCCGGGCACGAGACGAATCGCTTCTTCAATCGGCCGGGTTACCGTGGTCATCTGGATATTCGGCGGAGCGATCCCGTTGTCGACGAGGATAACGATTCTCGGAAAGTCGGTTTGCGGAAAGATTGAGATTGGGATTCCCGGAATCAGAAACAGTCCCGACAGAGCGAAGCTCGCCGCCACCAACACCAGAGCCCGTCCGTGCCGAATCGCGAAACCGGCGAGAGAGGCCGTCACCGCTTTCGCTCCGGGCCGACGCTGACCGTGGTGCCGTCCGGGAGTTCGTAGCCCCCTTCCGTCACCACTGTCTCGCCTCCCTCCAGGCCTTTGAGAACCACTCTCTTGAGGTCGATCAAGTCACCCACTTCCACTTCGCGACGGTGGCCGATGTTGCCGGCGTCCACAACCAGGACCGTGCCCGTACGGCTTCCTTCTTCCAGTTGCAAGGCAGTAACAGGAACCAGTACGGTGTTCTGGAGGCGGTCCGTTTGAAACTCGACGCTGCCAAATGCCCCGGCCCGCAGCGCCAGGCTTGGGCGCGAGATCTCGCACCACACCTCAACGGTGCGGCTCTGGACATCGACCGCCCGGTTGATCACGCTGACGCGGCCCGGGGCTGTCTGTGGGCCGGCACCCGAAAAACCGCACGGCTGCCCGATCTTTACTTGCCCGGCTTCTGACTCAGGTACTTGGGCGCGAGCCGAAACAACCGACAGGTCGACCAAGGTAAAGATAGGGGAACTCGGCTGCCCAAGATCGCCCGCATATTGAAACTGTTCGGTGATCGAACCGGAGAAGGGCGCCCGCAACTCGGCATACTGCAACTGCGCCGATACCGCCGCGAGGCGGCTCTGGGCCTGTTCCACACCAGCCTCGGCGATACGGATGTCCTGCCCCTGCGATTGTTGCTCCAGCAGTTGGAGCGATCGCGCCGCCACCTCAAAGTTCGTCTTGGCCGTGGAGAGCTCGGTTTCGCTCAGCAGGAGATCGCGGTTCGGAATCGCACCCTGATCAAACAGCGACTTGCGCCGGTGGAAAACCTGCTGCGCCTGATTGAGAATCGCGCGCGTAGTTTCCACCTGGCCGCGCGCGCGCTCGATGTCGGACGGTTGAGTTCCTTTGCGAATCTTTTCGAGATTGGCTTGGGCATCCGCGAGCATCGCCTGGGCTTCATCGCGCTGGGACGACAAGTCCCGATTCTCGAGGATGGCGAGCACGGCCCCTGCCGCAATCGTGTCACCCTTGCGGGCTCTTAGTTCACGAATCACGCCTGTCAACCGCGGTGTGATGTTGGCTTGCTCGCGCGGGAAGATCGTAGCTGGGGCGCGGAGAGTCAGCACCACGGACGCGCGTTCGGCCAAGGCGGTCTTGACGGCGACGGCGGGC
>JBGSME010000116.1:0-5610 GCA_041740335.1 Bryobacteraceae bacterium
ACGACGCAACGGCATTCTGCCGCTGGCTGACGAAGCGTTGCGGCTACGAGGTGCGCCTGCCGGATGAATGGGAATGGCAGTGGGCGGCTCAGAGTGCGCAGGCTGACTTTGCCTATCCGTGGGGACCGGACTGGGTAGATGAGCGGGCGAACACGGCGGAATCGGAGATCCGCCGAACGACGGCGGTAGGGATGTATCCGCAGGGGTGCAGCCTGCAACAGGTCTCTGATCTAGCGGGGAACGTCTGGGAGTGGTGCCGCAATGAGTACAAGAAGCCGCGAATAACGGAGCCAAGCAAGGAGCCTCGTGTGTTGCGCGGGGGCTCCTGGGACGGCCTTCAGGACTTCGCGCGCGCGGACAACCGCAACAACCTCCCTCCGAACGTCCGGTACTACGGTATCGGTTTCCGGGTGGTGTGCTCGTCCCCATCCGCTGGACACTGAAACACGGATCACTGGTCGCTGGTTCTCTGATCACTCCCGCGCGAAGCGCGGGCGAAATTTTTTTCCACGGGCCGTGTCTTGCCTGGACCCCAAACGAACTGGTCCATGACGTGCCCGCGCAGCCCCCACGTATCGGCATAGCGGACGTGATTGAACCAGCCCTTCACGCTGGAATCGAACTCACCGAAGGTGATCCGTCCGGACTGCCAGAGTTCGAACCGCTCGCCGAGGCGCCGCGTGGCCTTTGCGCTTTGTGGCGCCAACAGCGGGCGGATGTGGATCTCGCCGGGAGTAGACTGAATATGGAGGCGTCGCAATGGACGTAAGCGATCGCGTACGCGAGGATCCGGTGAAGGAGGAAGTGAGCGTCGCCACTGTTCACTCATGCGGGCTGCGAAGGGTCCACTCGTATACCGGCGCCAGGGAGGGTATCTCTGTCCCTGTTGTCTTCGCCGCGCCGTTTGGCGTTGCGATCATCGATCATCACAGGGACCTTCTCGGACCTCGTCCGGATGGAAACAGACGTGGCGAATGCCGCTCGTCAAGTACAACCCGAGAGCATCGGCAAGCTCGCCGCGCGGAGGATGCAGAACGATGCCCCGGTGTCCACGTATGCAGCCTACTTGTACCTCTTGGAAACGCAAACCTGGGGAGGCAATAGCGGGTCTCCAGTCTTCTTCTACTTTGGGATGGACCGGACACCGGGTATTGTTATATCTGGCCCCGCGCGGATTCAGTTGGCCGGGATCATGAAGGGCCACTTCAATGCTCTTACGCCAGTCGTGAGCGTACCGAATGCCACGACCGAGCTTTCGGTCCTCAATAATGGTATCGCTGCCGTTGTGCCATCCTATCTCCTTCGAGACATATTGTTCCGCGAAGAACTGCGAAAGGTCCGGCAGGTAGCTCCTCATGCGGATTCGAAGAAGGATTGAGTCCAAATGGAGAGCCTGAACGAATACGCCCCCTTGCTCCAGGCCATCCCAGCATTTCTTCAAACTAGGCGTAGCCGATGTCCTCTACAAAGTGAGCCTGTCTGGTGGCGGGGCTCTGCAAGCTATGGAGAGCGCACCGGTCCCGACCGACCGAGACACTTGAGCGGGCTCACTCTTGCACCGCTTCCGCCCATACTCCAAAACTCCAATTGAGGTAAATTTCATGCTAGCGGACGAACTTTGTAAAGCACAGCAGTTGAACAGTCGCATCCGGACCCTCCTGGATGGGAAGTACTCGACCGACACGAAGACCACGCTCATACTGGCGTACCTCAACGTGGCACTTGACCATCACGGCGCAATGATTCTGCTTATGCGGAGTGCGATGTACGGGTCCGCCCTTGCCCTCGTCCGCCTCGTATTCGAGGCCATGATTCGCGCCCACTGGGTGCTGGGTTGCGCAACGATTGAGCATGCTGAATGGATAGCGCAAAATGACGATTTCAGGTTCCCGAACATGAGTGACATGACCCGAGCCGTAGACGCTGCTTTCACGGCTCCTGGTGAGGCGAGCCTCACGTTTTTCCAGCAGGTGAGGGATGACACGTGGAATGCGATGAACAGCTATACTCACGCGGGCCTGCTCCAGTTGGCCTCCCAGTTCAATGGGGAATTCGTCGAAGCGAACTACTCAGAAGAAGCCCTGAAGACTGGTCTTGTTGCATCCAATGCTTCAGTACTGCTGTTCGGCGTAATGGTAGCCCGTGGTTCCAATCGTAACTCTGCGGCCGACGAGTTGGAAGGACTCTTCGGTCAGTAGCGGCGCGTGGGACCGTTCGCCAAGGTGCGCCGCGTGACCTCCACCCCTTTGCGTCCTTCGTTGGTTTGGAGCCGCGCCTTCACCGCCATTGTTCTTAGGGAGCGGCAACAGCGCGAGGAGCCGGGAGTAGACTGAATATGGAGGCTTCGCAATGGACGGAAGCGATCGCGTACGCGAGTATCGATACACAGTTTTTTTTGAACCCGCCGAAGAAGGCGGTTACGTCGCTACGTGTCCTGCCCTGCCCGGACTCGTCACCGAAGGCGATACCCTGGCAGAGGCCCGCGCGATGGTTCAGGACGCCATTCGCGCTTACCTCGAGAGCTTGCGGAAAGATGGCCTGGCTCCGCCGCCGGACAGGAAAATCGTTCTCGATCCCGTGAAGGAGGAAGTGAGCGTCGCTGTCGCGCAGCCCGCATGAGTGAACAGTTGCCCGTCCTGACGGCCAAGACTGTTTTGCGGGCACTGTCCCGAGCTGGGTTTCTTGTCCATCACACCAGCGGCAGTCATCAGATCCTGAAGCATCCGAGTCACCCCACTCTGCGCGTCACGGTCCCGATGCACCGGGGCGATCTCAAGCGCAAAACGCTCAGATCGATCATTGAGCAGGCCGGCTACACCGTGGAATCGTTTCTCCGATTGCTTTGATGCCGATCGAGGCTCGACGCGCAAGCCCGCCGTGGCGCCCCGCGGCGGGCGCACCTGGGCAGGCCGACGCGACGTGAAACGAGTTGCGGCTGTACTTGCGGTTGGCTCATAAGTGGCGATGGTTGTCCCACGGGCAGTTCGAGCAGGTCAGCCGGATGGTCACCGCGACAGGCCGGCATCTTGGAGGGCCGAAGGTGGATGTGGACGAGCACACCACCCGGAAACCGATATAGTTGTTCCGGTTGTTCGGATGGTTGTTGTTGCGGTTGTCCGCGCGCGCGTTGTCCTGATTGTTGTTCCAGGAGCCCCCGCGCAACACACGAGGCTCGATCCCGGGCCGCCCTGCCGGTTGCCCGGCGTCAACCAGCGTAGCAAATACTGGCGCCTCGATCGGTGCCTGTGGAAAAATTTTTCGCCCGCGCTGCGCGCGGGAGTGATCAGAGAACCAGCGCAGAGCGGCCAGCGCTTCAGTGTCCAGCGGATGGGGACGAGCACACCACTCGGAAACCGACATTGTAGTACCGGTAGCGCGGAAAGTACCTGTAGCGGGGGCCCGCGCGCGCGTCGTCCCGAGTGCTGTACCAGGAGCCCCCGCGCAACACGCGAGGCGACGCGCCGCTTCGCTGCGTCCGCTCGGGCTTCTTGTACTCGTTCAGGCACCATTCCCAGACGTTCCCCGAAAGATCGTGGACGCCTTCCGCGGAAACGCCCTGCTCGTAAATTCCTACCGCGCTCGTGCGGCTAAGGTCGTGAGGTCCAACCGCGCCAGCGGTCTCGTTGATATTCGCGTAACCCGCCTTGTATTCGTTGCCCCACGGATAGATCCCGCCGTCCACACCCCGCGCCGCTCGCTCCCATTCCCGCTCCGTCGGCAACCGCACCTCGTACCCCAGCTTCTCTGTCAGCCATCCGCAGAACGCCGTCGCCTCGTACCAGCTCACTCTCTCCCGGGGATGATTCGGCTCATTCCACTCAGAACTCCCCGGGGTCCGGTCCGGGTTGGTCAGTCCCTTCCACCAACGGTCGTTCCGGTATCCATCCTCCGCATCGAGAAACGCACGGAACTGCGCATTGGTCACCGGATACCGCGCCATGTGGAACGTCTCCCCCTTTCGCCGTTCGCCTTTCTGATACAGAAACTCGCCGCCTGGGATTTCCACCCAGTCGATATCCGGTACACCGTCCTTCACCCCGACACCCTTTCGGTTGTCGAGGTCCAGCCGTCCCAGCGCCCGCCCCACCGCCGCCCGCCCTTCGAGCGCAGGCTCACGTCCCTCGTCCGTCAAGCGCAGCATCCAAGCTTCTTGTAGCTCCCGCATCAGCTCCGGCTCATTGGCGATGCCGGCGCCTGATTCGAGAATGCATTGCGCGGCTACTTCCGGCTGCGCTTCGGCGAGCCAGCGGATCACCGGCGTGCAGTCATCGGAATGAAAACCGGCCAGCAGGACGGCAGTCTCTTCCCACCCACTTCGCTCCCACCAGCGCTCGGGCGGCCACAGTTCCGAAGCAGCGGTCCCGCGGCTCCGCAGGGCTTGGGCCGTGAAGTATTCCTGCAGCAGTTGATGCCGGAAACGAAGCTCGCTGGAACCTTCCAGAAGAGTGCAGTCGAGGGCCTGCTTGAGCACTTGCTCATCGCCCAGTGCGGCAATGGCGGTCTCTCGCGCGGCGACGGTCAGCACGCCGAAGCCGCCGCTTTCGCCGTGTCCGGCATCGACGCGCACCCGCTGCATCTGCCAGGCCAGATCCGCCAGGCCCGAAAGCAGCCGATCGCCTTCAGCCGTACCGAGGAGCTGTTCCCGGTCCAGCAACTGATCGATGAACTGCCCGAACAGTTCGCCGCGATTCTTCGGAAGGCGCCGGTCTTCGGTGGCCCACACCACGTACAGCATGAAGAGCAGGAATGGATTGGCCGCCAGACGGAGCAAGCTGCGAGGATCCGACAGGTGCAGTTTCCACAGGCCGTAGTTCTCCCAGCCGACCCGCCTGCGGAAATCCCAGTTATCACCCGCCGCTTCGCCGGACCAGAACGATTCCTCACTGCCCCCCGCGGCAAGCCACCGGTCGAGCACTTCGGCCAGCCGCTCGTCTCCGGCGAGTTGCCAGAACAGGCCATCCGCGAGAGACTCGGCTCCTCCGCTGCCGGTCACCCAATGGCGCAGAGCCGCTTGAATGCGGTGCGGCGAGAGCGGCTCGAGAGTCAGCGTGTCGAGTTCGAGGTCCAGGCCGCCTGTGTAGTCCTCGGCGCGGCAGGAGACGATCACCGGCGTTTCGGTGTGGCGCAACTGTTCGAGGAGGCGTGCAACCTCGGCGGCTTTGTCCGATCGGGTAGCCGTTGGGATCTCGTTCAGTCCGTCAAGCAGCAGCACGAGCCGGCCGCGACGGCTGAGTCCTTCGAGTGCCCAGCCGACTTCGGGCGCCTGTTGAGCGACGAACTCCGCCAGCGACTCGCTCCCGGTCCAGTTTCCCAGCCGGATGAGCAACGGGATGACGGCAGCCGCTTCTTTGTGAGCGCTTTCGGCCACATCCAGGGCAAGCTTACCGAGCGTTGTGCTCTTTCCCGATCCGGGCGCGCCGAGCAATACGGCCCGGCGGACCTCGCCGAACGCCGTCAGGATATCCGGGTAATCGCGAAGTGGCGTCTCTTCCGGAAGCAGCTTCTTCCGGGCGGTTCGATGACGGAGCAATACCGCGATGCTCGGGTCGCTTTGCAAGGCATGGGGTAGTTTGGGAACTGCCTTGGTCTTGCCGATGGCCTGCAGCGGCG
>JBGSME010000117.1:0-3608 GCA_041740335.1 Bryobacteraceae bacterium
GGCCGAGAAGATCGAGCTGTGCCATATTGATCGCCGCGCGAAGACGTGGCGCGCCAGCCATCCGCTGCCACGCGATTTCGAATGCGGACGCCGGCTGCCCCACGATCGCCTGCCGCACCAGTTCCGCTTCCACTCCCGGAGCCTCGCGGCATTCCCCGTATCCGCGCATGCCCGATCGCGTTTCCAGCCGCACTACCGTGTATCGGCGGCCGGAAACCGGTTCGCGCAGAGGCCATACCTTCATGCCGGTGACGGCCAGCGGATCCGCCGTAGCGGACCGGACCTGTAATGCGGCCAGCGATTGCAGCCGGGCGCGGCGGGCAATGGACGAATTTGCCATACCTCGCAGTATATGCGAGAGGCGATATTAGCGCAGCGCTTCCCCGATCGCCGCTTCGACCACCGTCGCCATCTTCTCGTAACCCTTCGCGTTCGGGTGCAGGCCGTCGCCCGAGGTGCCATCCGTCAGCATCCCCTTGGCATCGGCAAGAGCCGAATGATAGTCGCAGTACACCGCCTTGCGCTCCCCGGCGTACTGGCGCAGCCAGGCATTCAGCTTGAGGATGTCGGACGGAGGGCGCCGCGCCGTTTGCGGACGCGATGTATAGTCGCTCACCGGAAGCAGCCCGCACAACACGACCTTGATTCCCTGCCCCTGCGCGAGCTCCGTCATCGCGCGAATATTGTCGGCGATCATCTTCAACGTCTGTGGACCGGTGTTGCCGGAAATGTCGTTCGTACCGGCCAGCACCACCATCGCCGCCGGTTTCAGATCCAGCACATCCGGATACATACGGACCAGCATCTGCGATGTAGTCTGCCCGCTGATGCCGCGATTGACGTAGGGCTTTCGAGCGAAATACTGGTTCAGCTTCCAGCCGTCGGTAATCGAGTCACCCATAAAGACAACGCGTCCCCGATCGGCGGGCATCGAAAGCAGCCGCTTGTTGTCTTCATGGTAGCGGCCAAGCTGGTTCCAATCCTTCAATTGGTTGGCGAGATTCTGAGCCGCTGAGGGAAGGCAACAGTTGGTGCGCTCGGGGTTGAACTCCTCAAGCAATTGAGGTTGGGCCGCAATGGCCGCGATGAGAAATAGAAACAGGAGTCGCATAGCTGGGCGCATTATCGCACCACTGTTGGGTCCGCTGCTTCTCCGCTATGATGGAGAGATCCATGCAATTTGACCTTGTCGTGATCGGCAGCGGTCCCGGCGGCTACTCGGCGGCAGTGCGCGCCGGGCAGTACGGGCTGAAGACCGCAATTATTGAGAAAGATCCGAAACTCGGCGGCACCTGCCTGCACGTGGGATGCATTCCCACCAAAGCGCTGCTGCAGACCGCTGAGGTCTGGCACTACTTCCAGCACCCCACCGAGCAAGGCATTCACTGCCAGAACCCGGTGCTCGACGTCCCGCTCGTGTTGGACCGAAAAAACAAAATCGTTTCCAAGCACGCCAAGGGCGTCGAGTTCCTCATGAAGAAAAACAAGGTGGAGGTCATCCCCGGCTACGGCACGCTCAAGGGCGGCGGGCGGGTGGAGGTGACTTCGGACCGCGGTTCAAGGATCATCGAAGCCAAAAACATCATCCTCGCCACCGGCTCAGAAGCGCGCATGCTGCCGGGCCTGCAGCCCAGCGACACCATTCTCACCAATGTCGAAATCCTGAACATGCCGGCGGTGCCCAAAACGCTGGCGATCATCGGCGCCGGCGCCGTCGGCGTCGAGTTCGCGTCCATCTTCCAGCGCTTCGGCTCGCAGTGTACCGTGCTCGAAATGCTGCCCCGGCTGGTGCCTATAGAGGATGAGGACGTTTCGAAGGAACTGGAACGGTCATTCAAGAAGCAAGGGATCCGCTGCGAGACAGGCACCCGTGTGGAGCAAGTCCAGAAGACGGACGGCGGCGTTCGCCTCCAGGTGACCCTGGCGTCGGGCAAGCAGGAAACCATCGAAGCCGAAAAGCTGCTGGTGGCGGTAGGGCGGCGTCCGAATACGGATCGCATCGGGCTCGAGAACACCCGTGTCGAAACCGAACGCGGCTTCGTGAAAGTGAACCAGTGGCAGCAGACCGCCGAGCCCAACGTCTATGCCATCGGAGATATCGTCGCCGGAACGCCGCAACTGGCGCATGTCGCCACAATGGAGGGCATGGTCGCGGTAGCCCACATCGCCCAGCGGCCCGTCCGTCCGGTGAACAAGAACCGGATCCCGGGCGCCACCTATACCGAGCCCGGTATCGGCAGCGTCGGGCTTACCGAGGCGCAGGCAAAAGCGCAGGGCTACAAAGTGCGCGTGGGAAAATTTCCGTTCCTCGCCAACAGCAAGGCAACCATCCTCGGACAGCACGATGGTTTCGTCAAAGTGGTAACCGACGAAACCTATGGCGAAATTCTCGGCGTCCATATTATTGGTCCGCACGGCTATGAACTGATCGCCGAAGCGGTCACGGCCATGGAAGCCGAAGCAACAGTGGATACCATGATCGCCACCATTCACGCCCATCCCACCCTCTACGAAGCCATCGGCGAGGCATTCAACGCCGTGTACGGCCAGGCCATCAATGCATAAACGTGCCTGCCAACTGCGCGACGTCGGGCGTATCTCTTATAGAGACGCACTCCGGCTCCAGCAGGACCTGGTAGCACGGCGCAAGTCCGGCGACATCCCCGATCAACTCGTTCTTGCCGAGCATCCCCACGTCATCACCCTCGGCCGAAACGCGAAGCAGGCGAATATTCTCGCCGGCACAGACGTGTTGGAGCGCGCCGGAATTGAAGTCTGGGAGACGGATCGCGGAGGTGACGTCACCTATCACGGGCCCGGACAGATCGTCGGCTACCCGATTCTGGACCTCAAAGACTGGAACCGGGACGTCGGCGCCTACTTGCGCGCCATCGAACAGGTTTTGATCGGCGCGGTGGCCGATTTCGGAATCAAGGCCGGCCGCGAAGACGGAATGACAGGCGTCTGGGTGGAAGGGCGCAAAGTGGCGGCAATCGGGGTCCACCTCAGCCGATGGGTCACTTCGCACGGGTTTGCCCTGAACCTCGATACCGATCTTGACTACTTTCGCTACATTGTACCCTGCGGACTGACGAAGCCCGTAGGAACACTTCGGGAATTCGGATGCGCGGCGACCCCAGCGGCCGTACGCGCGGCGATCGTCGCCAGATTCTCTGAAGTCTTTGATTTTGCAATAGTTAAACCGCAAAGCATATTGGAGAAGATTGCATGACTGACGTCGTAATGCCCCAGATGGGGGAGAGTATTGTCGAAGGAACGCTCACCAAGTGGCTCAAGCAGGTAGGCGATCACGTGGATCGCGATGAGCCACTCTTCGAGATTTCCACAGACAAGGTAGACAGCGAGATTCCGGCCCCCGTCGCGGGGATCCTGAAAGAAATTTTGATTCAGGAAGGAACAACTGTTGCTATTAACGCAGTTGTTGGTAGAATAGGCGAAGGCGGGGACGTCGTTACAGAGATACCTGCTACATTGTCGGTTGCTGCTCCGCCACCACCCCCAGCACCGGCTGATGCACAGGTCAAGACTGTAGCGGCCCCCTTGCCCATGGCGGCGACGGCGTCTGCAGAGCCTCCACCCCCGCCGGA
>JBGSME010000118.1:0-4411 GCA_041740335.1 Bryobacteraceae bacterium
TGGTCGTCGCGCCGCTGCTCGCCTCCGCCGGCACCAACATCAAGATCATGGAAGCGATGGCAATGGGCAGAGCGATCGTTTCTACGCCCGGCGGCGTAAACGGCTTGGACGATTTGGTCGACGGCCGTGACCTGCTCATCGCCGAAGATCCCGAACGGTTCGCCGCCGCCGTCTTGCGGCTGCTCGGCGATCCCGCGCTGAGGCTCGCCATCGAGCGCCAGGCTCGCCTGACCGTGGAAGCCAATTACGGATGGGATGCGATCGCGCGCCGGCAGAAGGAACTCTACGAAACGCTGGTTCCCAGGACGGCGTAGTCGAGCGATCCGAAAAATTTCTCGCGAAACTCCGCCGGCAGTGAAGCCAGTTCCGGCATCGACTCGATCGCCGGCTGAAGCCGCTTCACTTCCACCTCAAATCCCGCTTCCGTGAAATAGTAAGCGAGCAGCCCCGGCGGAAGCGGGTGCTGATGCGTCGGATCGAGATAGAAGTGCGTCGCGAAAATCGCCAGGCACTCCGGATTCGGCGTCTCCACTGCCAGCACGCCCCCGCGCACAAGCCGCGACTGCGCTAACCGAATCAATTCGTAGACTCGCATGCGCGGCAGATGTTCCACCACCTGACAGCAGAAGATCGCATCCAAAGTTCCTGGCGGCTCATTCTCCAGAAACTCGTACAAGTCCCCCCGGGCAACGGCCAATCCTTTCTCGCCGCAGTGTGCGACACACGTTGCGTCGGAGTCCACCCCCCGCGCCTCGATGCCGTTTTCCTTTAGCAATTCCAGAAACTCGCCGCGCCCGCAGCCGAGATCCACAATGTTCCCTCGCCCGCGAAAGCGCTCCAGATAGAACTGCTGGTTGGCCTTGACGTAGTCCACCGGGCCGCGAAATTTTTCGGCGAATGTCCAGCCATCGAACGCCGTCACGTTCTGCCAGCCTTGTGCCGTCGCCGCTGCCGCCGGCGGGGCAAACGGTTTCTGCCGCAGAAGCCGCAATTCGTGGTGGATCAACCTCTGGTATTCGAGTTTGATCCGCTCGAGGTCGGCCCACAAGCGCCGCTGAATCTCGATCGTGTTCGCCGCCAGCGCGGCTTCAAAGTCGCGATGCTGGCCGGCGGCCGTATCGCGAAAGTTCGATTCGATCAGCGTGGCGCGATGATGATACGCGCCTTGCAATTCCGCCAACCCGCGCATAAACTGCGTCTCGTTCGCGGCGAGCTTCCGTTCCCATTCCGATCGCCACGCGATCCAGTGCGACTCCAAATCCCGCACATCCTGCTGTACCCCCAACGCGCCGGAGAGCCGTTGCAGCACTCGATTGTTCTCCTCAAGCGCGTAAAGAATCGCTTCCACGCTCGACACCGCCGCCTGATTGAACTCCACCTGTTCACGCACATGCCAATCGAGCGCCCTCGACACAAAACGTTTCACTGACTGAATCACGCGATTCGCCAGTCCACCCTGCCGCGGGTTCACGCGGCCAATCGAAGCCACTTTCCCCTGCGCGGCATCGCGCGCGTGCAGAATCGGCAGCAGATCCGGCAGCGCCACGCCGCCGGCCTCCGTAGCATGACGTTGGCCCACCCGCTCCCGGATTTCCTGCAGGATCGCCGCCAGTTCGTCCACGCCGGAGTTATGCCCGCCTGCGCTCATAGGCCGCCTTGATCTTCGAATAGATGCCGCCGCGCGGGGTAAACTCGCCCACCACCGTAGCCGACACTGGCTGGCACGCCGCCACCACATCCTGAAGGTAGCGGTTCACCACGTTTTCCTGAAAAATACCCAGATCCCGATACGCCAGCAGATACATCTTCAGCGACTTCAACTCCAGACACAATTTGTCCGGTACATACGTCAGCGTCACCGTGCCGTGGTCGGGAAGCCCCGTCTTCGGGCACACCGACGTAAATTCCGGAGTCGAGATTGTGATCTCGTATCCCTGGTATTGATTTTCCCAGCACTCGATTTCCGGCAGCTTCGCATCCACGCCGGAACGCGCGTGCGTCTCCGTATAGGCCCGTTTGCTCTTCATGCGAAGTGGCGCTCCAGCATCTCCAGAAACAGCCCGACGTCGGTCACCACGCCCACCGCTTGCCCTGTGCCCCGGTCACTCACTTTTGTCGCCACCGCCGGATTGATATCCACGCACACAATGCGCACCCAACTCGGCAGCATGTTTCCCGTTGCGATCGAATGCAGCATCGATCCCAGACACAGCACCAGCCCGGCGCCCTGAATCTGCTCCGCGTACGCATCCTGCGCCCGATTCATGTCCGTGATCGTATCCGGCAGCGGACCGTCGTCGCGCAGGCTCCCCGCCAGCACAAACGGAATCCCGGCCTTCACGCACTCGTACATGATGCCGCTCGACAGCCGTCCGGATTCCACCGCTTCACGAATACTTCCCGCATGGTAGATCGCGTTGATCGCCCGCATATGATTGCGATGCCCGTGCTCCTCCTGGCGGCCGTCGCTTTGCCTCACGCCGAGCGAAGTGCCCAGCAGCGCGCATTCAATATCATGCACCGCCACAGCGTTGCCGCCGAGCACCGCGTCCACCCAACCATTGCGGATCAGCCGCGACAGAGGCTTCTGTCCACCGGTATGAACAACCACCGGACCGGTCACCGCTACCACCTTCAATCCCTGTTCCTTCGCCGCGCGTACCAGCGCAGCGGTCTCCCGCACCGCCGTCTCCACCTGCCGTTCCGACGAGATCCCGTTCGACATGAACGCGAAATGCAGCCGGTCCCGCTCTTTCGATTCCGGGATCACGCGTATGCCTCGCATCCCCACCACCACCGGATCCCCGGCGCGGACGTCGCGGAGACGGCGGCACTCCGCAACGCCATCTTTCACCACGATCATCGCGTCCATCCGCTGGCGTTCAACCGTCGTCCACGCGCCGTCCACGCGCACCATCGTGCGGTGGTTCGTCGTCGAATAGAAATCCTCCGGCGCGCAACAGTCGCGCTCCGCCACCAGGAGTTCCGCGTTCCCCGAATCCACCGGCGAACAACCCAGCCCGATCAGTTGGGCGAGCATGCGATCCATCGACGGCTGATCCGGCGTTTCCACGCGCAGGCGCAATTGGGATGGATCCGCATTGGTGCGGCCGATATGGAACCGTTCTACTTCGAAGCGTCCGCTGCATTCAACCACCGCATCGAAGATCCGTTCCATGATGTGAGAGTCAACTAGGTGACCCTCTGCTTCCACGATTTCACTGACTGGCATGTATTCCTAACAGGATAGCGGTTCCGTCAGGGAACGGCGACAAAGCGCTCGCCGGCCAGTTGGAACCTATCCCCGGCCGCCACCTCGCGCCACACCACCAGACCCTCTTCGCGGAAGCCCCACCTGTCCACCATCGCGCGCCGTTCATCGGCCTGCGCCGAGCCCATCACTATCGCCACAAGCCCAGGGCGCAGCCCGTAGTCGTCGCCGCGCTTGGGTAGTTCCGCCCGCTCCGGGCTCTGCGCCAGCCACACCGGTCGCGAGTTGCCCTCCACCACGTAAACCGGCGAGTCCCGCTCATAGTAGGCGATCTTGCGCCAAGTCAATTCCGGCTGATAAACCAGAATTTGCAGGGGCCCCTTGGTCTGCAAGTCTTCAAGTGGCCCAAATACACCCGTGGAACGGCGCTCCATGTACTTGATCACACCGTACCCGGATGCGCGCGCGATCCCCTTCGGCGGACGAAGAAACAAATAGAAATTCGCCGCCGCCAGCAATACCAGCAGGCCGGTGCGATACCGCTGCCATCCGCGGCGCGCAACGGCGGCTTCAATCGCCGCACCGCCCGCCGCGCAGTACACAGGCGCCATCAAGAGGGACTGGTCCGGATCCGCCACATGCACCAGCGAGAAGAACAACAGCGACGGCACAAACCACAGCGCCAGCAGCGGCGCCAGTGACCGGATCCGCAGCCACACCGCATTCCCGCCGGCAAGCGGCACCGCCCAGAACCAAACCAAAGAACCCACACCGGGCCAGATCAGCGCCGCCGCGGCCATATGGAGAGCATCCGAGGACGGAGCGTCATAAAACAATGAGGACCCAAACTGCTCGTTCGCATATCCACGGATCAGCGCCACATAGCTGGTGAAGCCGCCCGAAGCAGTCATGGCCGGCAACAGCCAGCAGCACACGCCGAACGTATACAGCCACGCGGCCATCGCCACGCACCGCGGTCCACTCCGGTGACGCCACGCCACCACCGTCAATAGCGGTAACAGTAACAGCGCCGTGGCTGGACGGAACCCGGACCCGAAACCCAGAAACGCCGCCACGGGGATCAGCGTTCTCGCGTCGTTCGAATTCCAGGCGCGCCACGCCAGCCACGCGGTGCCGCATCCCACAAAGGCGTAGAAGACCCGCACCTGATTCGTCAGCCCCCCAAATATCAGCGCCGGG
>JBGSME010000119.1:0-2556 GCA_041740335.1 Bryobacteraceae bacterium
GCGCAATTGGGAAGTAGAGCGCTTCCTGTGAGGGCGTGGGTTGGCTGCGCTGCGGACACTGGCCGGCAAGATCGGCACCAGCCGGATGCCCCTCGGCCATCCGCAACCGATTCGAAGCTTCGTCGAACAGGATTAGCGAAAGGCGATCGATTTCCAAATGCCGCTGGAGTTCCAGTTCGGCTAACGAGACCAGCCGCGCCACATCGTTGCTTTCCACTAGGCTGCCCAAGGCGGAAGCCAAACTATCTCGAACTTCGGCGTATCGAGGGGCTGGTCTCACGTTCTAGCCCAGTATACTGGTGTGCAGAGATGTTACGGATTGACGTGGAAGAGAGTGCGGACCAAATCCTGTTTCGGCTATCGGGGCATTTGGCGGGGCCTTCGGTACGGGAGTTGGAGAGCGTCTACGCATCGTTCCTTCCGGAACGGAGTAAGCGCAGTCTGGTTGTCGAGTTGTCGAATGTAACCGGGATGGATCTTTCCGGTCAGCGCTGCTTGCAAACCATCCGAAGTTTTGGAGGCAAAGTGGAGGGCGCCGCAATGCTGGTGGACGAGGGCTGATTCAGCGGTGGACACGTGGGCTCGTTCAAGGCTTGCTCCCTGAATGACCCTACCGCAGGGAGGGAGCGTGAGCGCGGGCAACGGGGCTCCCCGCCGCTTCCCCCCACTGCTGCTCATCAAACCGGATACGCGAATTTGCCGCATCCGGCCTTCACGTAGTTCTTTATAGGGGATTAGCGCTTGGACTATGGCGGCGTGGAACTGCGGTGGATTTGCCCCATTGACGCGAGCAGTTGAGGAGTCGGCGACGGATGGAGAGGTCCAGGACGGGGGACTGGTGGGGGTCGGGTTGGAAAGCGAGGCGGTCCTGCGCGAAGGTGGCAGCGTCCGCTCTTTGGTGGAAGTTATAAAAGTTCATATGATAACTCCGAGCTTATTTTGGAGTTGGAGAACGGACTGGATTACCTGGGGCAGTATCCACCTCGCCAGAAGTTCTAAGGTTCCCATCCGATAAAGACCGAAGGCTCTCTTGTCGATAAGCCGACAAAGAGCCTTTGCCAATGGACCGCTTCGCCCAATCACACGTCCGGCCCCTCTGCCCAAAGATAATGAGACTCGCCGCGATGCTCCTGTCCGTGGCTTGCACCTTGCCGGCGGAGCCTTCTTTGGCCGACGACCTGAGCCAGGCGTCGCTCGAAGAGCTGATGAATATCGAAGTCAGTTCGGTGTCCCGGAAGCAGCAACGGTTGTCGGAGACGGCGGCGGCGGTTTTTGTGATCAATCGGGAGGAGATACGCCGATCCGGGGTCACGAAGATTCCGGAATTGTTGCGGATGGTGCCGGGGTTGAGCGTAGCACGGATCGATTCCAGCCGCTACGCGATCACCTCGCGCGGGTTCAACGGCCGTATCGCAAACAAAATGCTGGTCCTGATCGACGGGCGGACAATCTACAACAACGTCTACTCGGGCGTGTTTTGGGAACACTTCAATATTCCCGTAGAGGATATTGAGCGGATCGAGGTGGTTCGAGGGCCGGGAGCGACCGTTTGGGGCGCAAACGCGGTAAACGGTGTCATCAACATCATTACCGCGGCGGCGGCGGAAACCCAAGGCACGATGGTGACGCTGGGGGCGGGCGTGGACGAGACCGCGGCGGTGGGAGTGAGGTACGGCGGGAGAATCGGAAAAAAGGCGCAGTACAGGGTTTACGGACGTCATTCGACGTTCCGGAATCAAGTGGAGGAGAATGGAAGCCCGGCCGCCGACGGCTGGCACACCCAGCGAATGGGATTCCGGCTGGACTGGCAAAAGAACGATCGAGATTCCGTCTCGATGCAGGGCGACCTGTTTCGTGGCGCGGCCTGCCAGACCGTTCTGCCCCCCTTGGTGCCATCATCGCTCAAAGCGGTGACGGATTCGAGCGGCGGGTTCGGTCTCATGCGGTGGAATAGGAAGCAGTCGGAACGCTCGGAAATGGGTCTCCAGATCTATTTCAACCGCGAGAACCGGTCCGAGTACGCCGGAGCCGGCTATTTCCAGGCTCTGGATTTCGACTTTCAGCATCGCTACCGCATGTCGTCAAGGCATGATCTGGTCTGGGGAGGCGGCTACCGCTTTCTGTCGGACGACTACCGCGGCGGCCGGCCGACGTTCCTGCCCTGGTCGAGAAAAGACGGGCTGTCGAGTTCTTTTGTCCAGGATGAAATCGCGCTCGTTCCGGAGGCGCTGACGCTAACTCTGGGCACGAAGTTCCAGAACAATTCCTACACCGGGTTCGAGATCCAGCCGGGAGCGCGGCTGGCATGGAATTTGAGCCGGGAGTCGACCTTATGGGCTTCTGCCGCCCGGGCGGTGCGGACACCTTCGCGTCTCGAAGACGACCTGAACCTGCAACTCCAGATACCGACGCTGCTCGGTCCCGCCGTAGTGAGCTACAAGGGGAATCGCAATATCCGCTCGGAGACGCTACTCGCCTGGGAAGGCGGGTACCGGCGGCAGGTGGCCAACCGGCTGTCGGTCGATGTCACGGGATTCACCAACGGCTATAATCGTC
>JBGSME010000120.1:0-2538 GCA_041740335.1 Bryobacteraceae bacterium
CCGGCACCGTTCATCGAGGTTCCGCAACCCCACCGCCGCCGTCTCCACCCGGCGCGACAGCGGGTTCTTCCGGTTCTTCACAATCGCCTCTCCATCCTGCCACGACATCTCCACCAGCAACGGTTTTGCCCCGGTGAACTCGTTATGCTTAACGGCATTTTCCAGCGCCGTTTGCAGCGCCGCCGGTGGGATCCACGCATCCGCTGGAATCACCTCCGGCATCCGCAACTGCACGCCTTCGTCAAACCGCAGCCGCAAGAGAGAGAAGTAAGCTCGCACGAACTCCACCTCCTCGCGAAGCGTCACCAAATCCCGTTCGCGTGTTTTTAGAATGTAGCGGTACACGTTCGCCAGCGCCACAGTGAACTCCGTGGCCCGTTCCGGATCTTCTTCCGTCAGCCCGGCCAGCGTGTTCAGACAGTTGAACATGAAGTGCGGATCCACCTGCTCGCGCAGCGACGTAAGTTCCGCCTGTGCCTTGGCCCGCTCCACTTGCTCATAGGCCAGCCGATCGTTGCTTCGTTGCCGGATCAAATAGACCGTCTCGTAACTATGCACGATAAAAAACACCGACACCAGCGTCAGCAGAACCGTCGGTTGAATCACGCTCCAATCCGGCGCCGCCGCCGTCAGCTTGAACCAGCCCCATAGCAACACCGTCGCAACCGGCACGCTGTACACCGTACTCAACAGCAGCAGACTCAGCAATCGCCGCCGCGGATGCTGCAGCCAATCCGGTTGCGTCCCCATCTTCGGAAGCAGATAACGGTTCCCGTGCCAAAGCACAAACGAAACGAATGTCGTGTACACGAACCCCAGCCAATACACCGGACTGTCGATCGGAATGTGCCGAAACATACCGGTGATCAGCGGAATCGCAATCCCCAGCAACGGCGTAAATATAAGACGCGCCGGCCGGTCGTCAATCCGCAGCGTCGCGACACCCATCGGCACGAGTGTACTGCGGATCGGATTGCGCGCGAAGCCGCCGCCCTTGTAAGATGGCAAAGAAAAGGCGAATGACCGAAGTAGACATAGAGGCCCGCATCAAGGCCCTCCGCGAGTGCATCGTGGCCGCATCTGAGCGCGCGGACCGTGCCGTTGCGTCCCGTCCCGCACCTCCCCCTCCGCCGCCGTTCGAATCCACCGTTCCCGGCGAAGAGGTCCATACGCCCCATGGCAAGCACTACGAAGCCACGCGCGACTGGGGATTTCACCGCCGCCACGGAAATGTGGAACTCGGCGCGCTGCACGACCTCCCGCACGATCTGCTCCATGAGATCACGGAGGGTTCCGTGAAATCCGCGCCGCCGGAATCCTGGGCATTTCTCGATACCGAAACCACCGGGCTCGCCGGAGGCTCCGGCACCTGCGCGTTCCTCATCGGGATCGGCCGTATCACCGCGAACGGCTTCACCGTGCGGCAATATTTCATGCGCGACTTCGCCGAGGAAGCCAGCCAGTTATCCGCCGTGGCGATGGCACTCGAAGACGTGCAAGTGCTCGTCACCTACAACGGCAAGTGCTTCGATCTCCCCCTGCTCGAAACTCGCTATCGCATGGCGCGCGCGATTCCCCCATTCGCCAACATTCCCCACCTGGACCTCCTCCACGGATCCCGGCGCTTGTGGCGGCTCCGCCTCGATAGCTGCAAGTTGACTGAGCTCGAATCCCGCATCCTCGGCCATGAACGCGAAGACGATATCCCCGGTGAGCTGATCCCGGACGCCTACTTCGATTTCGTTCGCACCGGCCGCGCCTCCCGCCTCGCTCCCGTGTTCCTCCACAACGCGCTCGACATCGTTTCCCTCGCCTGCCTAACCGGCGTTGTGCCGGCAGCGTTTCGCAAGGACGACAACGGCGCACTCGCCTCGATGGACCTCCATCACCCCGCCGAGTGCGTGTCCATGGGGCGCTGGCTTCGCCAGGCCGGACACCTCGACCATGCCCGGCAGCTCTTCCGCCGCGCCATCAGCCGCAATCTCAAAGATCAGTTGCTCTACCGAACCATGTGGGATCTCGCCGAGCTCGAAAGAAAGTTGAGCGAACACGCCGCGGCGGTGGAGTTGTGGACGCAACTGGCATCGATGCGCAATCCGCATCAGGCCGGCGCCCTCGTGGCTCTCGCCAAGTTCTATGAGCATCGCCAACGCAACTTCGTCATGGCCCTCGAATGCACCGAAGCCGCGTTTGCGTTGGATCCCGCGCCTGAAATCGAACATCGCCGCCGCCGGCTCCGGGCGCGCGCCAGTCAGAACCTGCTGATTTCCTGAACAACTCCGCGCAACCCGGCCGCCGGTGCCGCTAGAATAAAGAGCTATGGAACTAAAGGGCAAACGTATCGCGCTCCTGCTTGACCAGGGCTACCAGGAAATGGAGGTCTGGGTGCCGCTCTACCGCCTCCGCGAGGCCGGCGCAACTGTGGTCACCGTGGCCGCCACCGCCGGCGCCAGCTATCCCAGCAAACTCGGCTACCCTTGCATCGCCGACAAATCGTATGACCAGGTAACCGCCGGCGAGTTCGACGGGCTGATCGTC
>JBGSME010000121.1:0-2919 GCA_041740335.1 Bryobacteraceae bacterium
CGCTCCAGGGAATCCCGGAGCTGAGTGAGGCGGCTCTCGAGCGGATAGGCGGCCAGCCCCTGGGTAACGGCGGCGATAGCTTGATCGAAGGCGCCGGCAGCTTGGAACTGGCGTGCCTTGGCAACGATTTGATCCACGTACTCCGCTTTGCGGCGATCCTGGATCAGCGTTCGCATGCTCGCCGCCGCGACGTTCGAAGGTTCGATGGCGAGGATCTCCTGAATCGACTTCTCGGCCTTCGCCGGATCTGTATCCTGAACCGCCCGCACCTGGCGCAGGAGCGCTTCCACCAGCGCGCCGCGGATGGTCACGCTATGGCCGCTCAGTTCGCGGGCGCGGCGCAGCGTTGCAATTCCTTTGTCGACGCTGCCATCTTCGCATTGCTTCTTGCCCTCATCCATGAGCCGGCGTGCTTCGGCGGAACGCTCCATGCCTTGCCGCGCCAGATCGTCGAGCGCCTTGATCTCGGGGTCGTCGTGATACTCGGCTAGCGCGTTGGCCGCCAGATCGCGGGCACGCTGCCATTCGCTGGCGGTGACGGACCGGTCAATCTGGGTGACCCAGCGCGCCTTGGCTTCATCTCTCGAACGCGCATGCTGGCGCTTCACCACGCGCTCGATTTCGATATCCAGACCCGGATAGATCGGGTAGATGGTCCGCAGCATCTCCCACTGGCTATTGGCTTCCTGGAATTGGCCCTTCTGCTCAAACCCGCGCGCCCGGTCAACGATGGACTGCACGAGCTCGCGCTTTGCCGAAGTCAGTTGGAGCGCGCGCTCGAAGTGAGGCTCGTTCGGACGCGCCGAGAGAGCTTCTCGCAGAATGCCCACGCGGCGATCGAGATCGGGTTCGGCTTCCACTTCGCGGTCGATCCGCGCGATGTAGGCCGAGATGTCGTGGCGTTGCTGCTCTTCGACGTCCACCTTCAAAGCCCGGAACGGAGCGTGCGCCGGGTACTTGCGGAGGTTTTCCTCGCAGATACCGAGAGCCTGCGCCAGGTTTCGCTCGGCCAGTAGCCGCCGCGCGGTTTCATAGGCAGTCTTCAACTCGTCGGAATCGGTCCGGACGCGATTGAAGAACTGTTCGTACAGGGCTGCACGTTCGGGAGACGCCGTCTCCGGCGCTTTCTTCTCGAGTTCGACCACGTGCTCCATGCCGGCCAGAGCCATGCTCACATCGCCCTGTTCCCATGCTTTCACCGCGGCCTGATAGTGCTCCTCCTTCTTCTTGCGGAGACGAACATAGTCCTGTTCCTTGTTTTCGATCTCGCTGAGCAGTTTGCGCGCCGACGTGTCGTCCGGCTTGATCCCGAGCACGCTCTCCACTGCCTGCCGCGCGTGCGCGTAGGAGTGCTGGTTGAGGTGTCGTTGGGCCATCTTTAACCACTTGCCGATCTGCTCGGTGGATCGCTTGCTCTCGATTTCGGCCTTCAGCGCCAATGCATCGGTGTTGTGCTGATCCACCTGCAATAGTTCCTGCAGCTTCTGCAAGGCGAGTTGGTACTCATCCTCTTCAAGGAAACGGCGCGCGCTCTCGTGGAGCTGCCGAACCGTCCGTGACTTGATCGCCTGATCCAACTGCCGCCGCAATGGCATCATCTCCGGGTGGAGGAAGCCTTCCGCTTCCAGCCCCGCGAGAACTTCGTTGGCGAAATCGAACTCGCCGCTTTCCACCGCCTTCCGCGCACGCTGCACGCGCGGCGCGATCTTGGTTTCGTCGAAGGCTTCGATCTGATCTCCGCGTAGCGCCTTCTGCAGAAAGTCGCCGAACTCGCGTACCGTGGCGAAGCGATGCCACTGCTGCTTGGCCATCGCCTTGTGGATCACCTGGCTGATCGCCCGATTCACGATCGGGTTATAGTCCGTTACCGGCGGCGGGACTTTGTTGATGATCGCCTGCACCACCTCGTCCATCGTCGCCCCTTCGAACGGACGGCGCCGGGCGAACGTCTGGTAGGCCACAACCGCCAGCGAAAACAGGTCCGACAACGCCGTCGGTTTCTGCATCTGCACCTGCTCGGGCGCCATGTAGTGCAGCGTGCCCTTCAGCGTGGTTGCGGTGCGGCTGTCGCTCAGGTGCGCCACGCCGAAATCGATGATCTTCACGGAATCGTCGTCCATCACGAAGATGTTCGAGGGCTTGATGTCGCGGTGGACCAGCCCCTTCTCATGGGCGGCGTGCAACCCGCGGCAGGACTGCGCCATGATGTCCACCACACGTTCCACGCTCAGACGATGGCTTTGCTCGGAAATCAGCTTGTCGAGCGTCACACCTTGCAGCAGCGGCATCACGAAGTACGGCTTGCGGCCGCCTTCGATCTGCATTTCGCCCACGTCGTAGATGTCGACGATATTCGGGTGATTGAGCGAGGCCAGGACGCGGCACTCTTTCTGGAACAGGTCCAGCATGGTGCGATCCTGAACATCGAGAAGGGTCTTAAGCGTTACCTCGCGCCGGGTTTCTTCATCCCAGGCGCGATAGACGGCTCCCATGCCGCCGCGTCCCAAAATTTGCCGTAAGACGTAACGCTGGCTAGCCATAGACGTAGAAATCCCCGAGGCGCGGGATATCGGGGGGCATCGGGTCGGAGATGCCGCACGGAGATCCCGCCAAGCCTGAGTATAACCGCAAAATGCCTCCGCTGTGGGAGGCTGGGACCTTGTGGTTTGTTCCGGTTGGAGCTGTGGGCGAAGCCGCGGCTGTCAGGCAAGCCGCGGAGCCAAACCAAGCCCGCTTGAGCAACCAAACGGGAACCTGCTGGCCAGCAGCCCCGGGAGGGCCGCCGCGCATTTTAATTCCGGGTTGGAATCAGCCGAATCGGTTTAGATGACTGGCCAAAGATAGTCGATTTCCGGTTCCGGAGCCAGGTCCGCGGGCTGCATCCTCTGCGTCGCCTCGTGCATTTGAGATACGGCCAGT
>JBGSME010000122.1:0-7049 GCA_041740335.1 Bryobacteraceae bacterium
GGCTGTTTCAGTCTGGAGAGTCCACGAACTTCTTTGTGCTTACGCGGCAGAACGAATATGCGGATTCATTGCGGCGTCTTGTGGTGAGCCGCCTGGACTACAACAAGGCCGTCGCGCGGCTCCATCTGGCGCTCGGCACGACGCTTGAAACGCATCAGATCAGCGTTCGCTAACCGGCGCGGTTACGCCTCCGGATGAGACAGAACCGGCTCCGCCCGAAGCGGACGCCCGCATCCGCTCGCCGGCCGCCTTCTTTCGCGCGGCACGCTGTAGAATACGCTGCTCAAGTAGAATTTCTCTCGTGCGGCGCACCTTCACGCCCTCATCCACTTTGCGCCAGAATTTGGCGAAGTAGGTGAGCGCGGAGGCGATGCTGAAAAACACCACCGTCCAAAGACATACCATCGCCGCGCCGTGCCACTCCTGGCGGCGCATGCTGATCATTAGGAGAGAAACCGCCACGACCTGCGAAACCATCTTGGTCTTGCCAAGGTCGTTGGCCTGGATGGTGTAGCCAGCGCTCGCGGCAATGCTGCGTAAACCGGTCACCGCGAATTCGCGGCCAATCAGCAGAATCGCCATCCACCCGGCGAGAACGCGCACCTGGACGAGAGAAATCAGGGCAGCGGAGATCAATAGCTTGTCGGCAATCGGATCGAGCAGCGTTCCCACCGTCGTGACCTGTCCCCAACGGCGCGCGACATAGCCATCGAGAAGATCGGTGGCCGCAGCGGCAAGAAAGATAGCCAGCGCGAGAGATTCGTTGGTAACCACGACTTCGCCGAGTTGCAAAGTCAGGCTTTCCTGCACCAGTGCCGCTACCAAAAGAGGCACAAAGAAAATCCGGAGGAGCGTTAGGACGTTGGGCAGATTCATCCCGTTTTTAAGACTATAACAGGTCGGCCGCGGGCTCAACCACGAAGGGACTGATCCTACGGCAAAGCGACTCGGAGACTTCGGCTTCCAGCACGCAAACTTCTTCGTCCCACGTCTCGCTCAACACGCGCCCATACTCATGGACAAGATGGCGAACCGCCCCTTCGCCGCCCGGGAGCCGCAACGTGACCTTGCGTAGCGGATCCACGTCGAGCAACTGGTCGATGCGCGCCGCCAACGCATCCAGTCCGGCTCCATCTCTGGCGGATACGGCCACCGTTCCGGCGACGGAGTCGGGCTTTAGGCCGGCATCCATCAGCAGCCGTTCGCCCATCCGGCCGGCGTCGGTTTCCGGCGGGAGCAGATCCATCTTGGTCAAGACGAGTAATTGGCGAGTGGAATGCGCATCGATGTCCTCAAGCACCTTTTGCACGTGCGCCACTAAGGCCGGCGCGTGCGGAGACGATGCGTCCACGAGATGGAGGATGAGGGCGGCCTCACCGGCTTCTTCGAGCGTGGCGCGGAAGGCCTTCACCAGCGTGGTGGGCAGGTTGCGGATAAAGCCGACCGTATCAGACAGCAACACGCGCCGGCGGCTGGGGAGAACGATATGGCGCACGGTAGGGTCGAGCGTGGCGAACATTTTCGAATCGGCAAGAACGCCGGCACCCGTCATCCGGTTGAACAACGTGGATTTGCCGGCATTGGTATATCCGGCCAAAGCCACGGTGGCCAAGGGCACCGACTGCCGTTGGAGACGTTGGACGCTTCGATGCGACCGGACGGACTCCAATTGCTGTCCGAGTTTTTGGATGCGGACGTAGATTCGCCTCCGGTCGGTTTCGAGTTTGGTCTCGCCCGGTCCGCGCGTACCGATGCCGCCGCCGAGTCTCGACATCGCCGCGCCGCGCCCGGTCAGCCGGGGCAACAGATAGTTCAACTGCGCAAGTTCCACCTGGAGCTTGCCCTCGCGGGTTCGCGCACGGTGGGCGAAGATGTCGAGGATCAACTGGGTCCGGTCGATGACGGTGCATGGAAGCGCCTTCTCGAGGTTCCTGAGTTGGGTGGGAGTCAAGTCGCGATCAAAGAGCACGACGTCGGCCTCGGACGCCTCGGCCAGAGCCGCGATCTCTTCCAGTTTGCCGCTACCAATCAATGTAGCCGCGTCCTGCGTGGGCCGCGATTGGACGATGCGATCGATCACGGCCGCGCCGGCGCTGGTGGCGAGAACTTCCAACTCTTCCAGCCGCGCCGCCGCGTCATCGTCAGCCGCAGCATCTGGACGAGCAGAGCTGACGGAACGGTGGCCCGTAAGATCGAGCCCGACAAGTATCGCTTTCTCCCGAACCGGTGCTGACAACGATTACGTTTCCGTCGAATCGCCGGCTGCCGCCGCGACCGCATGAGAGCCAATGCCCGGCCCGGGTATGGAATGTTGTCCCGGCGCGCCATGTCCAGCGCGCGAAACGACGACTGTCGAAATCGCATGCTTGAAAATTAGCTGTTCCTGGTTGTTCGATTCCAGGATCAGCGAGTATTTGTCAAAGCTCTTGATTCGGCCGGACAACTTCACTCCACTCATCAGGTAGATGGTCAGGAAGATCCGTTCTTTACGAGCACTGTTGAGAAATGCTTCCTGGATGTTCTGGGCTGCCTTTTCCATTTGATTCCTTTCGCCCTCGGAAAATCCCGCCGCTCAACGGCCCGGGGTCTGGCCGGGTCCGCGTCGACTTAAATGATTCTACACCACTGCGCCAAGTGGGGTTACTGGACACCTGCGGGTCATTCCTCTTCTTCGTGTGCAGCGGCGGCTGTGGACTTGCCCGCCGCTGTCAATTGCTCCACCTGCTGCCTAGTTAACCGTTTCGATTCACCAGGCCGGCTGTCGAGGGTAAATTCGCTCGCGGAGGTAAGTTCATCTTCGAGGTTGAAGTCCGGTATCGCTCTAAGTCCTGGTACCCGAGCGATACCGGCTGCGTCGATAACGCACTCCATACCATTACCGAGCCGGTAGCTGATCTGAGTTTGTTCGCGAATGGTGTACTTACGAAGATCGTTGAGTTTCATTGGAAATCACATTACGAAGGATACGCCAAGGGAAACTTCCAACTGGCGCATCTTGCCGGTTTGATTCGGAAGGTCGAATGGCTTGCCGGTGAGATATTGGCGGACGTCCATGCGGATCAGCCATTGCTCGGCTACGCGCACCTTGATGCCGCCACCGTAGTTCAGGCCCAGCTTGTTCGATCCGGAACCCTGCGTTACCGATGTGCCCGGAAAGATGAAGTTACTGAAGTGGGCGCCACCGGCGGCGAAAGGACGAACGCGGCTGCCTTCGGGAGTGGCATAAGCCAGAAAGTTGTAGATGCCTTGATGGATCGCGGTACCGGCTTGCTCCACCGGGTCAGAATTCACGCGTAGCGTCGTCCGGTTATAGCCGTAACCCATCTCATGGCCGAAAAAGGTCCAGTTGTTGAGCGTCATGCGAAATCCGAACCGCCACCCGTCCTCGAGGGTCACACGGTCAGTGCCGGCAACGGTGAACGTGCCGATGTCGCGCCCCGAGAGCCGGCTGACTCCGCCGTGCATACCGGCTTCGAAGACCTGGCTGTAGGCGGGAACATTCGCAACGAATGCAGCGAATGCAATGGGAAGGAAATTTCGCTTCATCTATACAAGTACAACATGGATCTCACCGGGGCCGTGAACTCCGCGCACGAGTATCTGTTCGATATCCGCGGTGCGGCTTGGCCCGGTGATCAACACCATCGAACTGGAGCGCAGTTCAGGCTTCGGGAGAACCGTCAGTAACTCATCGAGCCCGGTTAAAAGACGTTCGCGCGGCACCACCGCGACGTGACAGGGCGGAAGGAGCGATACCAGGCGCGCCTCCTCCAGCGATGACAACATCACCAGTGACCCGGTGTCGGCGAGTGCGTAGTCGGCGGAGCTGATACCGATGTCCCGCGTCGCGCACATTTCGCGAAGCACTGCCCGATCGGCGCCGGGTGCAGCTACGCCGGCCAGCGCTACGATGCCACACTCGACGAGAAACGGCGCGCCCGAAGCCACGGCGCTCTTGCCCTCGAGCAATCTAGCCACATATTGGCGGGCGTCGTCTTTGGATTGCGCCACGTAGGGCTTTCCGTTCAATTTCTCGAGCGCCTGGGTGAACTGCTTCAGCCGATCGTCCACGCTCACATCCGGGACGGCCATTTTCGGCGGTGGTACGGGGCCGGCTGACTGTCCAGCGGTTCTGCCTAGTGCCGTTCGGATGCCGGCGAGCATAGCCTCTCGCGACGGCATCACTTGGCCCCCTTCGCGGACTTGCGCTTTTGCGCCTCACGCTGACGCCACAATGCCCGGAATGGCTTTTCTGCCGGCGGCGGGAGGTCGCGTTCACTTAACCATTGCCCTAACGGGCTGTTGCGCAAAAACCCCGGCGCCGAAGTCAACCAGTGACCGTGCTCTCCGGGAAAGAACAATGCCGCGGCTTTCGTGGCCATCCGATACAACCACGGCCTCGACATAACGGATGCGTATAGGCCGAATGCAATGCGCTCGTATTGTCCTTCCGGACGGCCGCGCTTCAGATCCACAATTCCGGCGCGCAAGGAAAGCAGGATCTTCGGAATCTCGATCTTCACGGGACACACTTCGCCGCACGCCCCACATAGGCTTGACGCGTATGGGAGCCAAGGGTCCTGATGAACACCGTGAAATTGTGGCGAGAGGATAGCGCCGATCGGCCCCGAATACACCCAGGGATAATTGTGCCCGCCGATCTTGCGGTAAACCGGGCAATGGTTCAAGCAGGCGCCACAGCGGATGCAGTAGAGCGACTGACGTTTCTCCGCGTCGGCCAGCACCTTCGTGCGGCCATTGTCGAGCAGGAGCAGGTAGAACTCTTCCGGACCGTCGATTTCGCCTGCCCGCCGCGGTCCGGACAGAAACGAGGTGTAGACGGTGAGCGGTTGGCCGGTGGCGCTTCGGCCGAGGATCTTCAAAAATGTCGCGAGATCCTGCGCTCGCGGAATCACTTTCTCAAAGCCCGCCACGGCGATCTGAACACGCGGGGCCGATGAGGACAATCGGGCGTTGCCCTCGTTTTCGACGATAACGACAGCGCCGGAATCAGCGACAAGGAAATTCGCGCCGGTGATGCCGAGGTCCGCCGTGATGAACTTCTCGCGGAGCACACGGCGGGCGATCATAGTCTGCTTTTCGATCACCTCTTCGCGCTCGACGCCGAGCTTTTCGGTGAAGATGTCGGCGACGTCAAACCGCGTTTTGTGGAGCGCAGGGGCGACGATGTGATAAGGGCGTTCGTTGGCGAGTTGGAGAATGTATTCGCCGAGATCGGTCTCAACAACGTCGATGCCGTCCTTTTCCACCTCGTGGTTGAGTTCAATCTCCTCGGTGGTCATGGACTTCGACTTGACGATCCGCTTCACTTGCTTCTCACGGCACAAGCCCCGGACAAAGGCAGAAGCCTCTTCCGCATCGCGGCACCAAACAACCTTGCCGCCACGGGACATGATGTTCGCTTCAAGCTGTTCGAGATAGTAATCCAGATTCTCGATGGTGTGCCGTTTGATTGCGTTGGCCTGATCGCGATAATCCTGGAAATCGGCAACGGGGCCGATGGCTACACGGCGCTTGTCCATCAGGCGCGCAGTGGAATCGTAGATGGCGGTTTGGAGGCGCGGGTTTGCCAGCGCCTCGTGAATCTCTTCAACCGGAATCAATTTCATGGTTTTGTTTGGGCCAGCACTTCGGCCAGATGAACTGTCTGAACGGGAACTCCGCGGCGGCGCATCGCACCGTCTAGCTGCATCAGGCAACTGGAATCGATCGACACCACGTGGCTGGCGCCGGTGCGCAGGATCGAGTCAATCTTGGTTCCGGCCATGCCGCCGGAGACTTCGGCGAACTTCACCGAGAACGTGCCGCCAAAGCCGCAGCATTCCTCGGCCGCGTCCATCTCTTTCAAAGTGAGCCCTTCCACATTTCCGAGGAGTGCGCGGGGCCCCGACTTCACCTTCAACTCGCGAAGCGCATGGCACGAATCGTGATAGGTAACTGTGTGGGGGAAATAGCCCCCGACATCGCTCACGCCGGCCACCTCCGTGAGAAACGAAGAGAACTCGCGGACACGCGATTCGAAATGATGAACACGGTCCAGCATGGCCGAGTCAGACTCGTACAAGTCGGCGAAGTGGTGGCTCGCCATCGACGTGCATGAGCCGGAGGGGACAACGATGTGTTCGGCATCCTCGAACACGCGCAGAAAATGGTCGGCAACTTTCCGCGCTTCGTCGCGGTAGCCGCTGTTGAAGGCGGGCTGGCCGCAACAGGTCTGGTCCTCGGGAAAATGGACCTCGAAGCCCACACGTTCGAGGACATCGGCGACGGCGATGCCTACCTTGGGGAAAAGCTGATCAACGATGCAAGTGACGAAAAGAGAAACCCGCCTGGCCACCATCGTATTATACGTGGGCGTAATCCTACGTGGGGCAAGGGCCGGGCGGCCACGCTACAATCGCAGGTATATCTATGCGTCGAGCCTCTTCCTTCGTATCCCTTCTGCTCTGCGCCGCCTGCCCAGGGCTTTGGGGGCAAAAGCTTCCCTTCGACGCGCAGGCGATGATGCGGCTCGCCCGCATATCCGAACATCAGATTTCACCAAATGGCGGGCAGGTGGCGTTTACTGTTCAGCGGATCGACATCGACGCCAACACCAAACCGCGCCACGTCTTTACCGTGCCGACCGATGGCGGTTCGCCGCGCCAGCTTACGCGCGAGGGCACCTTGAACATGCGGCCACGCTGGTCACCGGACTCCAATCGTCTCGTCTTCGTCTCCAATCGCAGCGGCTCACAGCAGATTTGGATGATGAACGCGGATGGCGGCGAAGCACGGCAAGTTACCGACATCGCCACCGAGGCCGACGGCGTGGTGTGGTCCAACGACGGCCGGTGGCTGCTGTTCACCAGTGAGGTGTATCCCGATTGCCCGGACGCCGACTGCAATCGAACCCGCCTCGAAAGGGAAAAGGATTCCAAAGTCAAAGCGCGCATCTACACTTCCCTGCTCTACCGGCACTGGGACACATGGCAGAGCGCGCGCCGGAAGCATTTGATGGTGATGCCAGCCGAAGGCGGCGCCATTCG
>JBGSME010000123.1:0-2187 GCA_041740335.1 Bryobacteraceae bacterium
GCAGCGGCGCCGGCGGCGGTTTGTGGCGGACTCCTAGTTGATGTTGCGTGGGATCGAATCGTGCCCGGCAAGCTTGAGCTTTGCCTTGGTCTGGGGGACACCGCCGGATTCGATCGGCCCTACCAGCACCCGAACGAGCGTGGAATCGGGGACCGGCATCTTTACCGCGCGAAAACCCTTTGCGGCCAGGGTCTGGATTAGTTTGTCGGCGTCGGGGTCTTTGGTTGCAGCTACTTGGAGATAGGAACCACGTCCCGGCGAACCGGCCGAAACGGGGACTGGCTTCACTGGCGGCGGAGTGGGCTTGGGTGGTTCCGGCTTGGGCGGCTCAGGCTTTACAGGCTCCGGTTTGGGAGGCGTCGCCGTTGACATCGGGGGCGGAGCGGGCACCGGTTTCGATGGCGGCGGTACTACCGGCTCAACGGGCGCCGCGGGCGGCTTTTCGATTTCAGGCGCAGTGCTCCCGGGCACGGTGATCGGGTCCGGGGGGGGGCCTCCGGCAACCATCACTGGCGCCGTATACCGGCCCGCCAGATAACCCATGGAAAAGAAAACGGCGAGCAACAAAACCACCAGGAAGAAAACACTCAGCAGTTGTTTGTTGCCCAGTACGAGTTCAAATTCACCTTCTTCGTTCGTTGGCATTGCGTTTGCTGCCCTATCCTCGTTTCGCCTTATTGTCCAGTTAGTCTCAACCGATCCGGTGGTTCAGACCTCTAGAGCATATATCGTGCGGCCTGACCGAAACAACCCGGATCTGCTCTGCCCATCGGTCAAGCCGAACGGCTCTATCGAGTTAATCGGTTTTGAAACTAATTACTTGATAGTACCAAGTACGAAAAATAGCTGCTGAGCACTTTGGGTGGAGCAAACTACCGGGACTTTCCGGCTGGTGCCCCATTACGCGGCATTGATCCCTCCAATCGAGGGGGCGCGTCCTACGCCGGGTGTGGCCTGAGGCCGGGCCCGTAAGAGGTACCGCAGCCATCCACTGCCTACCCTCCGCGGCGTGGGTAATAGTCCGCATGCACCATTTCCACGCCCATTGTTTTCGACCACGCTGGGGCAGGTGAAAGTTGTGCTCCCATTAAAGACGACGCTTCAGGCCAGTCGTTTCCTCGCTGCTCTCGTCGCCGTGTTTGCGCTGTGGAACCTATTCTGTTTCGCGGACATCCTGCTTCGGGTAAACGGAGACGGTGATCATTCGGAAATGGCTGCGCCGGGCAAACTCGCCGCGGAACGGCGGCAATTGGCCATACGGTGGGGTGTCTCTCTGCTGCTTGCCACGGGATGTATCGGCGCACTTGTGCTTTCCGACAGAAAGCGCAATTCCAACCGCCGCTCGTCGTGGGCGCAGGCGGCGGTTGAATCGGCGAGCGACGCGATCTTCGTAACCGATCGCGATCTTGGGATCCTCGAATGGAACAGCGCGGTTGAACGCCTGCTCGGGTATCCCCGTGACGAGATCCGCGGGCAAGGGCTCGAGTGCATTTTGCCGATTACGCCGGACATGCGCACCGCCGCACTGCGCGTTCCCGATAGCGAAACGCGGATGAAGGCCCGCGTGATGCGGCGGGATGGATCGCGGCTCGCCATGGAAATCACGCTCCGGCAGCAATGGTTGGGTGACCGGGCCGGTTTCGTATGCTACGCACGGGTGGCCGCCGCTCCTTCCGTGGTGGACCCGGCGTATCGCGAGGAAGTGCGCTTTCTTACGGAAATCTTCGATGCCGCTCCCTCTCCGATGGTGGTGATGGATCCGCAGGGGCGCATTGAGCGGATGAATAGCGCCGCGCAGAACATGCTTGGGCGAACCGCGGTGGAGTTACGTTCCTGCCGTTACTGGGAAGTGTTTCTCAGCCGTCAGGAGCAGGTGGATCGCGCGCGCGCCGAGTACGATGATCTCAGCGCCGGGAAACTCGATGCGGCGGACCTGGAGCCGGTGGAGGAAGAGTGGATCACCGCCGGCGGGGAAGTCCGCCCGATTCGATGGAGCCGGAGCGCCGTCCGAACCGGAGACGGCGACATCCATCACATTGTGCTGGTAAGCGGCGGAACTGCCGCGGCGCACCATGCGCCGATCACCATCGAGATCGACACCACCGCCGCGGTTTCGGAACGCAACACCTGAGGTCCCACGGAAACGGGGACCCAGCCGTTCGCGGCTGCCATCGAGCGTTCCTGGCC
>JBGSME010000124.1:0-6808 GCA_041740335.1 Bryobacteraceae bacterium
GAAAGCGTCGACCCGGCCACCGGCGTCACCTACGAATTCGATTTCTGCACGACCGAACCCAACCATCCCGATCCCCCCGAGGAAGAAAGCATCACCCCGGCCGCCGACTCCACCTGCGAATTCCAAAATTGCACGAGCGAACCCAACCATCCCGATCCCGCCGGGGAAGAAAGCATCACCCCGGCCGCCGACTCCACCCGCGAATTCCAAAATTGCACGACCGAACCCATCGATCCCGATCACACCATAGACGATCGCGTCCACCCCGCCAAAGCCACGCCCACCTCCGCCGCCGAAACGCACCTCCGGTCGCCACAACACTGCGGAGAACCCAAGGGCCCCAGCGGAGGCGCGGATCCAATCGCGTCAGGATCTCACGCCTCCCCGGCGCCGGAAAGAATCGGCCTAGCCCCCAATCCGGACCAGCCGCCTAGAACTCCAGCTTCAACGCAAACTGGAACGTCCGCGCCGGAGCCGCCGTACCCGTAACCCGCCCGAACGCCGAATTCGTCGGCGTGGTGTTCGGATCGTTCAGAATCGCGTGGTTCAGTGCGTTGAATGATTCGGCGCGGAACTGGAAGTTCACCGTCTCAGTAATTCGGAAATACTTGATCGCCGAAATGTCCCAACGATGCTGGCTATCCCCGCGGATGCCGCCGAAGCGCAGCGGAAAGTTCCGCAGGTTCGACGCGAGTTGCTGCGCCGAACTCCGGTTGAACCCGGCGTCGATATTGAACCACCGGTCCACATTCCGGTCCCCCGACGATAGCGCGATGTCGCCGATATTGCCGGTGAACAGCGCGTTGCCGAACCCGAGCGCATTGCCGGATTGATAAATGATCACGGCGTTCAACTGCCATCCGCCGGCGACGAAATCCGCCGCCTTCGGCATCGATGATCCGAACCGCCGCCCCTTGCCGAACGGAAGCTCATAAATGCCGCTCACCGCCACCCGATGCGGCCGGTCCAGCCCGGCCAGCGATTCGTACGGCAGCGAGTCGCCCGCGTTCAGGAACGAGATCGCCTCCATCGCCTTTGACCATGTGTAGGCTAACTGGAACGTGTAGCCCTTGCTGAACCGCTTCTCCAAGCGCGTTTGCAGCGAGTGATACCAGTTGTACCCGATCGGCTGCTCCACCACCACGCTGCCGAACTGCGGATAGGCCCGCAGCAGCGCCGCCCGCGACGTGTTCGCGCCATAGATCGGATTCGTTCCCCGAAACGGATTCGGGAACGTCTGGCTCAGATAATTGATCGTCGTCGCGTCGCGGAATGGCGACGTGCTCAGATACTGATTGGGTAGGGCGTTGAGGTCGCGATCCATTCCCAGCCGCAGACCGCGATTGGCGACGTAGCTTACTTCGGATACAAACTCGCCGAACTGCCGCTGCACTCCCGCTGACCACCGCTGCGAATACGCATGCGTCCGCGCCCGATTGTAGAACTCGAAGCTCTGCCCCAAGAACGTGGAAAGCCCGCCCGCCGCTCCAAGCGGTTCCAGCAACCCGTTCGGGAACGGGTTGGCGTTGTTCGCGATAAACGTGATGCCGCTGTCGAGCGAGGCCTGAATCGGCGTCGTCTGCGAAAACCCGCTCTGAATCGCGTTGGTCTTGTTTACGCCGATCGTCTCGTAGAACATCCCGTACCCGGCGCGAAACACCGTCTTGTCGTTGACCTGCCACGCCATCCCCACCCGCGGCATGAAGTTGTTGCTCTCGCCGCCGAACGGAAATCGCGGAACGCCGCCGGAGTCCGCAAACAGCAGTCCGCCCTTGGCCTGAAACTGGCCGGCCGGGATCTCCGGTATCGGGCTCCGCGCGTAGTTGGCCTGCGCCTGGGCTTCCACCGGACTCGCCGACGTGTAATCGAACCCTCCGTTCAGACGGTTGAACCGCTCCGTCACCGGCCATTCCTTTTCATAGCGCAGTCCCAGGTTGAACGTAATCCGCGGCGTCAGCTTGAAATCGTCATGCACATACAGTCCCAGATACTGGTTCTGCATCGCGTAACTCGCGCTGCGCTGCATCGATCCGTTCGGGATCCCAAGCAAAGCCGACGCCAGTTCCTGCCCCACCAACGATCCGGGCGAATTGTCGAGCGGACCACGCGTAAAAGTGTTCGCAAACGAAAGGTCGGGCGAAACCTGCGTTTGATACCGATTGCCGAACGCGCGGTAGACGCGCGCGTCGGCGCCGAACTTCAAGTTGTGCGTCGCCTGTAATCTCGTGAAGTTGGCCGCCAGCACATGCGTCAGGCTCGAATTGGTGCCGTCGCCCGATTCCCACGGCGAGATCTGCGAATACGCCCCCAGGCTAACCCGCGGCACCGTCGCCAGACTCTTGTCGATCAGCCCCGTCAGATTCGATGAAAAGCCCAGCGACGCCAGATCGTAGCCCTGCGTCACCCGCCGTTCCGGAAAGTCCTGCTGCGTGAATCCATAGCGAATGTTCATCAGCATCTGCGGCGTCAGCACGTAAACATCGTCCAACGCGAGACCGCGATTCACGCGATTTAGGATAATGCCGTTGATCCGGTTGTCGAAGTGGTCGTTCTTGTCCTCTTCCCAGAAGTCATAATGCACGCGCGCAAACAACCGATGGTTCTCGCTGAACGCGTGATCCACGCGGGCGATATGCACATAGTAGTCTTCGAGTGACCGCAACGCCCCGTTGAAATAGTTGTTGCGTCCGTCGACCGTGCCCGGTTGATTCGCCTGCGGGTACAGGTTCACCAGCGAAGTTCCCACCTTGTCCAGCCGGCTGGCCGGAATCCGGTTTCCCGCGAAAGGCGTCCGGCTGAACCGCCCGTTCGCCGCCGGTGTCGTCGACTGCGGATCGTAAATCTGATACGTCGAATTCACGTTCAATAGTCCCGAGAAATCTCCCTGGCGCTGAGCGGCCGTCGGTACCGTGCCTACGAACTGGCCCGGAACGATCCACTTATTGGCCTCCCACGCGTAGAACCAGAACGTCTTGTTCTTGCCGTTATACACATTCGGGATGTAGACAGGTGCGCCCGCCGACGCGCCGTACCGGTTGTCTTGATAAACCGGCGCCTTCGTGCCTGCTTTGTTGTTGAAGAAATTCGGCGCGTCAAAAGCGCGATTCCGTACGAACCAATGCGCTTCTCCATGCAGCTTGTTGGTCCCGCTCTTCGTACTGACATTCACCACCGAACCAATCGTATGCCCGATCGATGCGTCGTAGGTCGCCGTCTGCATCTTGAATTCCTGGATCGAGCTCTGCGGCGGCGAAAACGCCACTCGCGCCCGCTGGCCCCCGTCGGCGAACGTGTTCGACACGCCGTCGATCTGGAACTCATTATTGTAAGTTCCGTTTCCGTCCGTCGAAATCTGCGAATTGCCGTTGTTGAACGCCGGCTTGCGATCGCGCAAGTTGGTCCCGTTCACCACGCCCGGCGTAAGCAGCGCAAGCTCGAACGCATTGCCCGCAAGCGTCGGCAGTTCCATGATCCGGCGCTGGTCAATTACCTGCCCAAGCGACGATGATGCCGTGTCCAGAATCGGCGTGGCCGCCGAGACTTCCACCGATTCGCTCACCTGGCCCACTTCCATCGTCACTACCAGTTCAGTGGGTTCGCCCACGCGGATCTGAACGCCGCTGCGTTGGAACCGCTTGAAGCCGGTTAGTTCCGCCGTCACGGTGTAAGTGCCCGACAGAAGATACGGTAAGGTGTACCTGCCCGAGGCGTTCGTCTGTGCCGTTGCTGTAACGCCAGTTTCGGCGTTGGTTGCCCGAATGTCGACGGCCGGAATTACCGCGCCTGTCGAATCAGAAACGATGCCGAGTAGCGTCCCTCGCGGATCCTGCGCATGCAAAAACAGGCATGAAGCCGCAAAGAAAACGGAGAGTCCTCGAATAGAGAACATAAACGTGACCTCCCGAAGCTGAAGAAATGCTGACCTGAGAGTATCACACTACCGTCACCGCCCACTCCGGGCTTAGAGTCGCCGCAACGCCTGCTCCAACGCTTCCACAAAAAAGTGCTCGCCCCACATCACGCTTTCGTTCACGCCCAGATCCTTGTGCATGTGATAGACGCCGCCCTTCAGGATCCCTTCCCAGCCATTCGGCTCCTTGCCCAAATGCTCTTCGCAAAGCGTGCGCAGAATGCGGATCGCCGTCTCCCAGTAAAAATGCCCCTTCACCGGATCCGGCACCAGCCGGCACAAGCGTAGCAGTCCCGCTGCCGCGATTGCCGCCGCCGACGTATCCACCTGTTTGCGGCTCTCCCCCGACGCGTTGTAGTCCCACGGCGGAACACCGTCTGCTTGCGTATGGCTGATGTAGTAATCCGCGCATTGCTCCGACGTCCGCAGAAAATGCGGATCCCGGCTGTACTCATAGCAATTCGCAAATCCGTACAACGCCCACGTCAAACCGCGCGTCCAGCACGAGTCGCCGCGAAATCCCTGATGCGTCGTCTGCCGCAGAAATTCGCCCGTCTCCAAATCGAACAACCCTTCGTGCGATGTCGAACCGTCGCCGCGCACCAACACCCGCTGCGTCGTCAGCGAATGCCGCATCGCCAGCTCCATCAACTGCCGGTCTCCCGCCTCACGCGCCGCATAGAATATGATGCCGACGTTCATCATGATGTCGATGAACAGCGAATCGTCGGAAACGAACGACCGTAGATACTGGCCCTTTTCCTTGAACCGCATCGCCAGCGTCTTGCCGGCTTGCACCACCACGTCGTTTAGTTCCTGATCTCCCGTAACCCGATACCAACGGTAGTAGGTGTTCATAAAGATGAACCCAAGGTCGTGAACATCGCGGTCAAACTTGCGCGGCTCGAGCGGGCGCGTGTATTGAATCGCGTGATCCATCCAGTAACGGGCGTCGGCGTCGTGCCCACGATCGGCGTGGTACCGCCGAAACAGCCACATCATCGCCGGCAGAAAGCCGTCGCACCAGTGCGTCCACTTCGCGCCCTCATGCTTCCACTTGCCGTCGATGGTGTACATCGGGTAAAAGTCCGGATGCCGCTCGATCAGCGACTTCACTTGCTTTTCCGCGAAACTCATCGCGTCTTCCAACAATGCTTTGTCGGACTCTAGTTCAAAACGAATCACTGTTTGTTCCTGCCTGCTTCTGTTTGTTTGGGTTCAACCCGCCAGACGATCGGCGTCCCCTTCATCAGTTCCTGCCGCTGGCCTCTCATATAGATGATGCCCGTTTTATCGACCGCCGTGCCAGACGTGCCCGCAACACGCGTATCCACCGCGATCGCCAGCAACTCCGCGCGCGCTCCGGGAAATTCGATTTCCTCGATCCGCAGCGATAGCATGTGCGTGTCGCCGCGGTTGTAGACCCGCCGGTAGCCCGTCACTCTCCCGTGCGCTTTCGCCCCGCGCGGCACAATCGTAGTCCGGTTCATCCTGGCGTTCGATACGATGTCCGCTTCGAACCGGTCCCCCACCGCGATCCCTTCGAAACGAATCGTATCCGACAGCCGGGCCTCGAATAGCAATCCTGCCGGAAGTTCCACCTCGGCCGCCGGAGGCGCTGGCGCGGCGCCTGCCTGCGGAGGGTCATCAAACGAAATTGTCGACTCCCCCGAGTACTGATGACACCCGCTGAACGAAACACGGTTCCGGCTCTCTTCTCCGCCAATATCGGTCAACGTCAGTTCCGAGGAGTGCGGCAGCAAAAAGTCCTGCTCTCCGATCGCCACTCTCTGATATCGCATCTCATCCCGCGCTCCCGCCATCGGGACGTGCGCGGGAATGTCCTGTGCTACCACTTCCAGCCGCGCCAGATCGAGCGTCCCGGCATCCACATCGAACGTTCCGTGATAGCCCGCCACGCCGACCGCATCCCCCACCCGCAACTGGTACCCGCTGCGATTCACCGGCACATTGTAGCGATACCGATGCAGTTGCCGTCCGAACTCCTCGACAATTCCTTCGTACTGATAGGTCGGCACGTTCGAAAGGAAAACACTGCGCGCATGAAGACCGAAACTTCCGTTCCCGATCGTGCCGCCTACCAGATCGCGCAATTCACGATCCTCGAACTTCCCCGCCCCGGGCCAGGCAAACAATTCCTTCCCGCTTACCAGCGCCACTTCCAACCGGATCGTATCCACTAGTTTGAATCGCCGCGACTTCGCTCCGCGCTGGCTGCGCTCGATCGTTTCGGTGCATGTGTAGTTGGGAAGCTGGCTCAGATTCTCGCGCATCCGCGTCTTGATGCGCGCGATCCGCAGCACATCCGGATGAATGCCCGCATGAGCCGGCTCGGGCGTTTCCTCCTGCGCGGCCAAGGCCATCGCGACGAAGAATAGCCATGGAAGCATCCGGCATTTATTATAGCTTCCCGGTCCGGCTACGCTTGATGCTACGATGCGAAGGATGTCCACTAAAGTAACTGTTCTCAATAATGGTCCTTTGCGCCTCGAAGGGGATTTCGGAATCAACGATCCGGCAGGCGCCGAATTCGGCCTCGCCGGCCGAACCGTAATTTCCCTTTGCCGCTGCGGCCACTCGGAAAACAAACCCTTCTGCGACGGCGCGCACGCACGCGCGGGCTTCCAGTCCCAATGCACCGCCCGCGAGTTGCCTCCGCCGAAGCCGAAACTGTAAGTCCTGAGCTTTAACCGGATTGGCCGCACGCGCTTCCTTCAAAATCCTTCTTGCTGCACTGGCAGCCCTGATCGTCTACGGCGCTTTCTCATCGGCAGTCTTCAATCATGAGATCCGGACTGCCGCTGGAACGCGCCGTTTTCTCATCTTCATCGCCGGCTTCGCCGCTTGGTCCGCCCTCTGGATCGCGATTCGTCCGGC
>JBGSME010000125.1:0-2695 GCA_041740335.1 Bryobacteraceae bacterium
CATGTCGATGCCATGGTGTTCCAGCCGAATGACCTTGCGCGCACCAACACCGCGCTGTTCCTTACCCGCTGGATCACGCATTTTTGCGCACCGGTCTTTTTTTTCACGGCCGGTATCGGAGCTTTTCTGTGGTTGTCCAGGCCAGGACGCACACCCGCCGCGCTTTCTCGATACCTGTGGACGCGCGGGCTATGGCTCATCATCCTCGAATTGACGGTTCTACGCTTCTCATTTTTCTTTAGCCTCACCTCCCAGCCCGTCCTTTTGACTGTGCTCTGGGCGTTAGGCGCATCCATGATCGCGCTAGCCGCACTTTGCCGGATTCCAATCTCGACCCTCGCTCCGCTGAGCCTCGCCGTCATCGCCCTCCACCATCTGTTCGATCCGCTGCCAGCGGCCGGCATGGGTTCTTTCGCCTTCGTGGGCAACATTCTCCACCAGCCCGGCGCGTTCTTCGTAGCCGGCCGCCCCGTTGTCGTAGCCTATCCGCTCATTCCGTGGATCGCCGTAATGGCGGCAGGCTTCTGTTCCGGACGCCTGCTGCAGTTGGAACCGGACACCACCCGGCGGCGGATGCTATTCCGTATTGGCGGAGCGGCAACGGCGGCCTTCTTTCTGCTGCGGGCGGCCAACGTCTACGGCGATCCAGCGCCGTGGCGAATGGCGCCAAGCGCGATCCTGTCGTTTCTCAATTGCACCAAGTATCCGCCGTCGCTACTATTCCTGCTGATGACTTTGGGCCCGGCCATCATACTCTTGGCTTGGCTCGATCACCGTATGCCCCGCGAATCCAATCCGGCGGTTGTCATCGGACGCGTGCCGCTCTTCTTCTTCCTCACGCACTTTCTGCTGGCGCACCTGCTCGCGTTCCCTTTCGCCGCGATCCGCTACGGACGCGTGGACTTCCTGCTGCAAGCCATGCCCTCGGTGGGCGGCTCGAGTGGCGCTTATCCGCCGGAATTCGGCTACAGCCTGTCTTCTGTTTACCTGGTGTGGATCGCCGTTGCCGCGATCACCTACCCGCTCTGCCTCTGGTTCTCGTGCATTAAGCGAAGCCGGAGCGACTGGTGGTTGAGTTACCTTTAGCGCGGGCTATCCGGTGGCCTGTAGAATCCGCTCCATCTCCTTGCGCAGCCGAGCCACCTGCTTCGACGCCGAGCCATCCCCGATCGCGTTCCGCATCTCGTAGGGATCGCCCGCCAGATCGAACAATTCGTCCCGGCCCTCCACTTCCGGATAGTGGACGTACTTCCAACGCGGCGTCCGGTACGCCTGCCAGGTGGGCGTACGCGGGTACTGCGCCTCTTTCATATACTCGGCGACAAAGCCTGCGCGCCACTTGGGACGACGCCCTCCAAGCAGCGGAGCCAGACTGCGGCCATGCATCCACGCCGGCGGCTTCACGCCGGCCAGATCGAGGAATGTCGGCGCGATATCGATGTTCAACGCATCCTCGGCGATCAACGATCCGGGTGCGATCCGCCCCGGCATCCGCGCCACCACCGGAATGCGCAAGGATTCGTCAAAGGCCCAACGCTTATCGCCATAGCCGTGCTCGCCCCAGAAGTAGCCGTTGTCGCTGGTGAACACAAAGCAGGTGTTGTCGTACTGCCCGGATTTCTTTAACGCGTCAATCAGCGTGCCGACACCGTCGTCGATCGACGCGATGCACCGAAGCTGGTTTCGCGTAATTTCGTCGGAAGGGCCGCCGGGTTTGTAGTTGGGCCGCCGCGGGAGCGGCTCGTCGCGATAAAGATCGCGATGACGTTCGGCCGGAGTGAATGGACCGTGAATCGATTTGTGCCCCAGATACAGACAGAACGGTTTGTCCCTCCGCGCGCCGATGAACTCGGCCCCATGCCGCGAAAGGATGTCGGTGATGTAGCCGGTCTCCTTCACCGGCTTACCATCGATGTTTAGCGCCGGGTCGGCATAAACGCCCTGGCCGCGAAAGCTCACCCAACGGTCAAACCCAGGCCGCGGCGTGTCGTCGGAACCCATGTGCCACTTGCCGACATATCCGGTCTCGTAGCCGCTTTCGCGCAACAACCGCGGAAACGTGACGAGTTTGTGGCTCAGTTCCTCGTGCCCCCGATTGCTCACCACCCCATGCTTGTGCACGTACTGCCCGGTAAGAAAGCTGCCCCGAGCCGGCGAGCAAAGCGGCGTGGTGACGAAGGCATTGGTGAACCGCGCACCTTCACGGGCCAGCGAATCGATGTGAGGCGTCTTGAGGAACGGATGCCCGGTGCAGCCCAGCGAGTCCCACCGCAGATCGTCGACGAGCACAAACACAAAGTTGGGCCGGCGGGCCGGTTGCGCCAGCGCTGGCGCGGCAAGGGCAGGCAGAAAATCGCGTCGTGTCATAAACTGGTGAACCTTTTAGCGGTTGATGATCGGCCGCAGCGGCCGGACGTAGATATTCTTGTAGGCCACCGGACCGTGATCGCCCTGCAGCATGATCGGGTTCAGCGCCGCCTCCGGCAAGTTCATGTGCGCGCGGGTGGGGCCTTCCACTTCCACATCCTTCTGCACCGAAATCCCGTTGTGAAGCACTCGGATGAATCGCGCGTTCCCGGTCTTGCGCCCGGATGCGTCGAAGCGCGGCGCGCGAAACCAGATCTGGAAACTCTGCCACTCGCCCGGACGCCGGCTGGCGTTGCGCGACGGGGCCGAGCCGCCTACTCCCTGATTG
>JBGSME010000126.1:0-5195 GCA_041740335.1 Bryobacteraceae bacterium
GTCGCCAAAGCCGACTTTGGCACCAAGGCGCAACTCGCCTCGGCCGCCGCCTGGTCGCCTAACCCAAAGAACCCGCCGCTCTATTTCGACCTGCCAACGAAAGACGGCGAGCCACAGCCGCAAGTGATCGCCAAGTGGGCCGCCAACGCTCCGCTCGCCATGTTGGATCAGTACATCCCCAACCTCAAACGACTGACCGCGCTCGCCTTCGACGCCGGCAACGAAGATGCCCGCATCGCGGCCACCATCAAGGAACTGGACCAGCGGCTTTCCGCCTACGGCATCGCCCATACTTATGAGGAATATCCGGGTAACCACACCAATCATGTGGCGGATCGGATAGAAGCGAAGATGATGCCATTCTTCGCGGCCCACCTGGAGCACTAAGCTGATTTCGCGGCGCAGCCGTTGATAATAGAGAAACTTCATTCCGAGCCGCGATGGCAACGGAGCGGTTCGCTACCCCACCGAAGTCCGCACCGGAAACAACCGGTGCGCAAGGGGGCGGGCGTCAGCAGGTGAGACTCACCCCCAACTCATCGCCCCCGGGCGTGCGCACCAGCCTCCGAGACCCAAATGACCCAATCCGATCCGGCGGTGTCTGCCGCACTAGAACAATGCGGGCATCCTCCAGGAACTCGAATCGCGCAATGGCAGCGGTCACAAGTTCCGTCCGCACGGATCGGCGTGGCGATCTAGTTAACCAACGGCTGGGTACAAATGGCCGACGCAGCGAATGTCGCCCCAAGTCGACATTTGCGCTGGAGGCTCCCTTTCGGGCTTTCCTCAGCATATTCCGATAAGCCCGCTCGCGGTACTCGCAAAAGTCCCAGGTTGGATGAATCAGGAAACGATTCCGTGCTTCGTGGCGTACCTGACCAGATCCGCCATCGTCCGCGCGCCAAGCGCCTCCATCACGCCGTACTTATGGAACTCTACCGTCCGTGGAGAGATATGCAATAGTGCCGCAATATCCTTTAGTGACCGCCCTTCCGCAAGCAGTTGCAGGATCTCCCGCTGGCGCGGAGTAAGGCCTTCCCGGACCCTCTGGCTTTCGTTCCCACCGCCAGCCACCGATTTCATCACCGCATCCGCTATCGACGGCGTCACATACGTGTTCCCACCCAGTACCGCCTCAATAGCCGTCACCAACTCGTCACCGGCGCCGGACTTCAACACATAGGCCGACGCACCGGCCGACATCGCCTCCCGCGCATACGTCACCTCAGGATGCATCGTGAGAAACACAACCTTTACTTTCCGGTCATGCTCGCGGATCTGCCTCACTGCCTCGATGCCGTTCATCAATGGCATCGAAACATCAACGACAATCACATCCGGCCGTAGCTCCTCGGCCGCGCGCACCAAAGCCCGGCCGTCGGTAACCGAACCCAGGATCTCAAACTCGGGACGGTTCAGGATCAGAGATAGCCCCTGCACAACCATCACGTGATCGTCGGCGAGCAGGATCCGGTGGCGTTTCATACCGCGCCGCCCACCGGCGCCAACACCTGCACGGTTGTCCCCTCGCCGCGCACCGAATGGACTTTCAGTTTCCCGTTCACCATCCGGACGCGCTCCTCCATGCTGATCAGACCCAGGCCCCCCTTCTTCAGAACCTCTTCGACGTCGAATCCGTCGCCTGCGTCCTCAATCCTGAGCTGGACTCCTTCCGGAACCGCCGTCAGCCACACGTGAACTTCTCTCGCCCCGGAGTGTTTGGCGATGTTGCGCAGCGACTCCTGCGCGACCCGATAGAGGCACAACGCAACATCCTGAGAAGGCTGCGCCGGGAGACGGCCGGCTTCGAACGCTACGGGCATGCCCAACTGCTTGGAAAGCGCCTCGCACTCCTCCCTCAATGCCGCCTCCAGTCCCCACTGTTCGAGAATCGCCGGATGAAGCTGCCGCGAAGCACGATGAATGTTCTCCGCAAGACGGCTGATCTTGTTCCCAACCTCTCGCAACCGCTTGGTGACCGGGGCGGTCTCCTTGGCCGACCTCAACAGCGTAGAAATCTCCATACTCAGGCCTGCCAACTCCTGGCTGAAGACGTCGTGAAACTCCCGCGCCAATTCACGATTCCCCGCCTCGTGAGCATCCAGCAGCGCCCGAGCCGGACGGTGGACCTGCTCCTGGTACCGTGCCAACGTCGTTTCGCTCTCCTTGCGCTGCGTGATGTCGGAGACGAAAGCCACCCCCAGCGTCCCTGAACCCGCGGCGACATAGCTTAAGCTCACCTCCACGGGAAACTCGGATCCGTCCTTTCGCAGAGCTGTCAAATCCGCGCGAACGCCCAGGGTCCGGGCCCGCGGTTCCGCGAACCGGCCGGCGCGATGCTGCCTAAGCTGTTCAAGCAGTCGCTCCGGCACCAGGGAATCGGCCGGCACGCCGATCAATTCGTCCCGGCCATACTCAAACATCTCCTCGGCCGCGGCATTCGCCAACACGATCCGCCCATCTTCGCCAATCGCCAGAATCGCTTGCGCGGCCGTCTCCAGCAGCGTTCGTACCGTTGCCTCGCTTTCACGCGCGCGGTCCCTCGCCTCCTGGCGCTCCGTAACATCCACGCCCGCCATGATGATCGACTCCACCGCACCATCTCCCGCCGCAACGCTATTCGACCAACTCACCAGTCTCCGCGCTCCGTCTTTCGTCAGCCAGTAGCTCTCCGAGTGGCTTGCCTTGCCGCTCAAAACATCGTCAATCGTCGTCTTGACGGCGGTCACTTCCTCCGGCGGCAACAGGAGGTCCGACAGGCGCTTCCCGCGGACAGCCTCTAACGTGTAGCCGCTAAGCTCCCGGCAAGCGAGATTGAAGTGTTCGATCCGTCCCGCCCGGTCCAGGACCACCACCAGCAGGTCCCTGGCCGCATCCAGAATCGCGGCAATGAAGTTCTTGTCCCGCTGCAACTTCACTTGGCTTTCCTTGATCTCGTGGATATCCACGAACGCCATCAACACGCCCTCTGTCTTGCCCTCGGCGGTCTGGAAAGAACTCGAACCAGATTCCATCGGCCCGATTCGGCTTGCACTTCCCGCACGACAATGCGTCCGCTGCCGGCCACCTCCGAAACAATCGCGTCCAGATCGGGAATGGGAATGCCAAGCCGAAGCTTGCCGATCAGGCGGCCAACGTCTCCCGGAATCAGCCCCAACAGTCTCTCCGCCGGCGGCGTGAACCGCCGGATCCGCCGGTCCGCGCCCACCATCACAATCGGAATGTCCACTCCATTCAGCACGTTGCTCAAGTCGTCGGTCGCCTCCGCCAGTTCCAAGTTGCGGTTCTGCAATTGCTCGTTCAGCGTAACCAGCTCTTCATTACTGGACTGTAGCTCTTCCTTGGCCGTTTCCAGTTCCTCGTTTGTGCTTTGCAGTTCCTCCATGCTGGAGAGCGCTTCTTCGTTCGCAGTCTTCAGTTCTTCGTTCGTCGTCTCCTCTTCTCGAATCACCGCCCGCATGTACTCGCGCGTCCGCTCCAATTCGTTCCGCAGCCGGTCCAATTCCTGATCGCGAACGTTGGCCTCCTTGCGGCGTCGCCCGGGGCCCGGCACCGGCAAGGCGTCCGGCCAGGAACCCGTTTCCTCAAACAGGATCAGAAAACAGCGCTGGTGTCCGGCGTGCGCCGGCAGCGGCCGCACTTCCACGTTCACCATCCGCGCCTGCCCATCCTGCCGGATCTCGATTCCCTCGCTCCGGATCGTCGCGTCGGTCCGCGCCGCCTTTTGGACCGCGGCGCGCACGGCCAGCGCCATCTCCTCCCGCAGCATACGCATGAGTTGGAACGTGGCCTTACCCGGCGCCGGCCGCAGATAGTGACCGGTTTCGCCGCGGAAGTGCAGGATCTCGAGATCCTTGCTCACTACCAGTCCCGCGTGCGAATAGCGCTCCCACACAATCCGGTCGGCTTCCCGCTCAAGATCCACCCTGGACTGCGTTTCTTTGATGACCTTCGCTGGCCCTCCGCTCTCGTCCCCGGCCGCCTTTACCTCCAGGCGCGTTTGCGCCAACAATTTCTTGGCGAAGAACTTGTTTTTTCGGTCCACCATGGTGAATAGATCTGTATGCCCGCTGAGGCTTTCGCTTCTCCCCAATACCAGAGCGCCCGTACCTCGAAGAGCATAGTGGAAGGCCGCCAGCGCCTTGCTCTGCAATGCGGGTTCGAAATAGATCAGGACATTCCGGCAGCTCAGCAGGTCGATCTTCGAAAATGGCGGATCGCGGTTCAGATCATGCCGGGCAAACACGCACAGCTCACGCGCGTCCTTCTTCACTTCGTAGCCTTCGTCGACGCGCGTGAAATAGCGGCGCAAGCGCTCCTTCGAGACTCCCTTCACTTCCTCTTCCGAATAAACGCCCGCCCGCGCTTTGGCGATCGCGTCTTCGCTCACGTCGGTTCCAAAGATCTGGACCGGCGTGGTTGCGGCGTGGTCGCCCAAACACTCGAGCAGACATATCGCCATCGAGTACGTCTCCTGGCCCGTTGAGCATCCGGCCGTCCAGATCCGAAACGGTTCGCCGGGAACTCTATCGGCGAGTAACTTCGGAATTACTTTCCGCCGTAAAGCAAGAAACACCTCGCGGTCACGGAAGAATTCGGTGACAAGGATGAGGAACTCGTTCTGCAGCGCGTCCAACTCGCCGCGGTCCTTCTCGACGGCCTTCAAGTAGTCGCGCAACCGTTCCGTCTTCGTCTCCGCCATTCGCCGCGCCAGCCGCCGTTTGATCGTGGTCTTCTTGTACAGCGTGAAGTCAACGCCAGTGGCGGTCCGCAGCAGCCGGAACAGCCGTGTCCATTCCTCCTCCGGCGCCGGCAGAGCCGGAACCTCTTCGGGCCTCAGCCTTCCCATACGCCGGGCGCGCAGGATACCCGGCAGCTTCGCCGCGATTTGATCCGGCGGAAATATGAAATCCACGCATCCGGATGCAATGGCGTTGCGCGGCATGCCGTCGAATTTCGCCGATTCCGGTTCCTGGGCAAACGTGATGCCGCCTGCGGCCTTGATCGCCTCCACTCCGGCAGTGCCATCCGAAGCTGTGCCCGACATTATCACGCCCACCGATCGCGCACCCTGCGCCAGAGCGAGCGACTTCAGAAAGTGATCGATGGGCAGATGGTGCCCCGCGGCCGCCTGTCGCCGAACAACCCGGAGCAGCCCGCCTTCGAGGCTCAAGTCCGCGTTGGAGGGCATCACG
>JBGSME010000127.1:0-5306 GCA_041740335.1 Bryobacteraceae bacterium
GCCGCGCTCTACGAAGGACGCACCACCGTCGAAGTGATCGGGATCCTCCTCAATCGCGCCGGCCGTGAGCTTCGGGACGTTACGAAGGAATACTGGGCCGGCCAGATGCCGAAGCAGGAAAACTTCGACGATTTCTGGGAAAAGTCCAAACACGACGGCATGATCGCCGGTTCCGCTTCCGCCGCCCGCGCCGTCGTCCTTAATAAGGACCTCGCCGCGCAGTTGCCCGCGCCCATCGCCGCCGGCGCGGAAGTGCTGATCCGCCCCTGTCCCAGCGTCTACGATGGCCGTTATACCAATAACGCCTGGCTGCAGGAGTTGCCCCGGCCCCTCACCAAGATCACCTGGGATAACGCCGTCCTCATCAGCCCGAAAATGGCTTCGAGCCGCAACGTGCAAAACGGCGACGTTGTTGAGTTGAAAGCCGGCGGACGTTCCGTCAAAGGCCCCGCCTGGATCCTCCCCGGACAAGCCGAAGACACCATCACCGTCCACCTCGGCTATGGCCGCACCCGCCACGGTAAAGTAGCCAACGGCGTCGGCTTCAATGCCGGCCTCCTCCGCGGCAAGGCCGACGCCTGGCGCATCGCGGGAGCTACCATCGGCAAAACCGGCGACTGGTACGAACTCGCCATCACCCACAACCATCACTCGATGGAAGGACGCGACATCGTTCGCTTTGCCTCCCTCGACGAATACAAGGCGCAGCCCGATTTCGCTCAGGCTCACGATAAAGGCCACACTCTCTTCAACATGTATCCGGAGTTTGAGTACAAGAGCTACTCCTGGGGCATGTCGATCGATCTTAACGCCTGCACCGGATGCAACGCCTGCACCATCGCCTGCCAGGCGGAGAACAATATCTCCGTCGTCGGCCGGGATCAGGTGATCCGCGAACGCGAAATGCACTGGATTCGTGTGGATCGCTACTTTGAAGGGTCGCTCGACGATCCGTCCATCCACCACCAGCCGGTCCCTTGCATGCACTGCGATAACGCGCCCTGCGAGAACGTCTGCCCCGTCGCCGCCACCTCGCACAGCGAAGAGGGTCTCAATCAGATGACCTACAATCGCTGCGTCGGCACCCGCTACTGTTCCAATAACTGCCCGTATAAAGTGCGGCGCTTCAACTTCTTCCGCTACGCCGACTGGGAGACGGAAAGCTTCCACAATCTTCGCAATCCTAACGTCACCGTCCGCAGCCGCGGTGTCATGGAAAAATGCACCTATTGCGTGCAGCGCATCAACGTGGCGCGCATCGAAGCGGAAAAGGACGGGCGCCGGATTCGCGATGGCGAGGTGATCACAGCCTGCCAAAGCGTTTGCCCAACCCAGGCCATTCACTTCGGCGATATGAACGATCCCAATAGCAAGATCGCGAGGCTCAAAAAGGATTCCCGCGATTACGGCTTGCTTGCCGAAATCAACACGCGGCCTCGCACCACCTATCTCGCCAAGCTGCGCAATCCAAATCCGGAGTTAGAGCGCCTCAAACCGGCCGCCGGGGGAGCTCATCACGGATGAGCGCCGGTGCCATGGAGGTGAATTAGCATGGAGACACATCAATCAACTGTCGTCGTGGCGCTAGAGCACCCGGATCCGGTAATCCAACCCGGCCACTCGAATACCACCGTCACCGAACACATCGCCGATATCGTCCTTCGGCGCACTCCGCCGTTGCAGTGGTTCCTGGTACTCTTCGTCGCTCTGTGCGTCATGCAGTTGCTCCCGTTCGCCCTCGGGAACCTGTTCGGCCGCGGGATCGGCCTCTGGGGTATCAACCAGCCAGTCGGCTGGGGACTCGATATCATCAACTTCGTCTGGTGGATCGGTATCGGTCACGCCGGTACGCTCATCTCGGCCATTCTCCTCCTCATGCGGCAGGACTGGCGCATGTCCATCGCGCGCTTTGCCGAAGCGATGACCATCTTTGCGGTCATGTGCGCCGGCCTCTACCCGGTCGCCCACACCGGCCGCCCATGGCTGGCCTATTGGCTGCTGCCCTATCCCAACACCATGGCTCTCTGGCCCCAACCGCGCAGCCCGCTGGTTTGGGACGTGTTCGCCGTCTCCACATATGCCACCGTGTCGGTGCTGTTCTGGTACACCGGCCTCATCCCCGATCTGGCTACCATGCGTGATCGTGCCCGCTCCGCCTTTGTCAAAAAGCTGTACGGCATGCTCTCCCTCGGATGGCGCGGTTCCGCCAAGCACTGGCATCGCTATGAGACAGCCTCCCTGCTGCTTGCCGGTCTCTCCACCCCCCTCGTGCTTTCGGTTCACTCGATCGTGTCCTTTGACTTCGCGGCCGGCATTATTCCCGGCTGGCACACCACCGTTTTTCCGCCCTACTTCGTGGCCGGAGCCGTCTTTGCCGGCTTTGCCATGGTCTTGACCTTGGCCATCCCCGTTCGAAAGTGGTACGGACTCGAGGACTTCCTTACCGTCCGCCACCTTGAGAACATGGGCAAGGTGATGCTCGCCACGGGCATGATCGTCTGCTACGGCTACTTCCTCGAAGTCTTCATGGGTTGGTATAGCGGCAACGAGTACGAAATCGCCATGATCATGAATCGCATGACCGGACCTTATGCCCCACTCTATTGGGCCCTTTGGGTCTGCAACTGCCTCTCGATCCAGATTCTCTGGTCTAAATCGGCGCGGCGCTCAACCACCGTGTTGTTCATTGTCAGCCAATTCGTCAGTGTCGGGATGTGGCTCGAACGTTTCGTCATCATCCCAATGAGCCTCCATCGCGACTTCCTGCCGTCGAGCTGGGGCATGTACTATCCAACTAAATGGGACTGGGCCGCCTTCATCGGCAGCATGGGCTTCTTCACTACGATGATGTTCATCTTCATCCGGGTGCTCCCCATGATGTCCATGTTCGAACTTCGGACACTCATCAAGCCAGCCAAAGCCGGAGCGAGTCACTAGTATGCCGACTCTCAGCACCGATCCTCAAAAAGCGGTATCCCCGTCGCCCATTCCAGCCGGCCAGTTGTTCGGCATCATGGCCGAATTCGACAATCAGGTTGACCTCCTGGCCGCCTGCCGCAATGCCCGCGACGCCGGCTACAAGCAGATGGATGCCTACACGCCCGTGCCCATCCATGAACTTACCGACGCCCTCGGTTGGGAAAACGAAACATTGCAGAAAGTTGTTCTTTGCGGCGGCCTCCTCGGCTGTCTCGCCGGCTTCTCTCTGATGTACTACATCACCATCATTTCTTACCCGATGAACATCGGCGGTAAGCCCCATTTCAGTTGGCCGGCCTACGTTCCGCCCACCTTTGAAATGTCGATCCTGTTCGCCGCCTTCGCCGCCGTCTTCGGGATGATCGCCCTCAACGGCCTGCCCATGCCCTACCATCCCGTCTGGAACAATCCTCGTTTCGTGCTCGCGTCTCAGGACCGTTTCTTCCTCTGCATCGAAACCGACGATCCCAAGTTCGATCGCGACGCCACTCGGCGCTTCCTCGAGGCTCAACCGGCCAAGGAGGTTGTCGAAATTGAAAAATAAGCGCGCGCTCCTCCTGATACTCGCCGCCACGTTCCTCGGCTGCCGTCAGGATATGCACGATCAACCCCGGTATCGTCCGCTCGCGAAGAGCACATTCTTCCCCGATGGCCGCGGGTCCCGCCCCATCATCGATGGCACCGTCGCCTGGGGCAAGCTCAAGACCGATACCCGCATGTATAAAGGCAAGGCCGGAGCGGACTTTATTACCGATATCCCCGTTCCCGTCACCCAAGCCCTGCTCGAACGCGGCCAGCAGCGCTTCAATATCTACTGCTCGCCCTGCCACGGCCGGGGCGGCGACGGCGAAGGAATGGTCGCCCAGCGCGGTTTTAAACACCCGCCCAGCTATCACAGCGACAAACTGCGCAATCAGCCGGCCGGCTACTATTTCGACGTCATCAGCAATGGCTTCGGGGCCATGGCCAGCTACGCCTCCCGCGTGCCTGTTCCGGATCGCTGGGCGATCGTCGCCTACATCCGCGCCCTCCAGTACAGCCGGATGGCCGCCCCCACCGATGTTCCCGAGAGCCTCCGCTCTCAACTCGATTCCGGCAAACCGGTTCCCGCTCCCGGATCCGTTCACCCGACCTCTCAGGAGGCTCACCATTGACGATGAGCAGCCATCACGACACTCCATCCACTACGACGATTCTTCCCGGCGATTCTTCTACCGCCTCCACCGGCCTCATCGGCTTCCGGAACAAGGCTTTCTTTATCGGATTGCTCGGCACCGTCGCCTGCCTCGCCGGACTGATGTCCAATTCCGAGCAGTTTTTGAGATCCTATCTCGTTGGATACATCTACTGGCTCCTCATCGCCGTTACCTGTAACGGACTGCTGTTCCTCCACCATCTGGTCGGCGGAAAGTGGGGCGTCATCCTCCGCCGCCTCCTCGAAGCCGGCGCACGCACCATCCCTTTGAATGCCTTGCTCCTCTTGCCGATCCTGTTCAATCTGCCTACTCTCTATGAATGGGCCCGCCCCGAACATGTCGCGCATGATCCCATCCTCCAGCACAAGGCGCTCTGGCTCAACCCCTCGTTCTTCACCGGACGCATGATCTTCTACTTCGCCGTTTGGACCCTGATGGGCTACTTGCTCAACAAGTGGTCACTCGAGCAGGAAGCAGGGGGCGGGGAAGCCTCCAAGGATAAGCTGCGGGCCCTCAGCGGACCCGGCATCCTCATCCACGGCCTTACGCTCACCTTCGCCGCCTTCGATCTCGGCATGTCCATCGAACCTCATTGGCCCTCCACGATGTACGGTGTGCTCTACATCATCGGTGGCGCGCTTGCCACCATGGCCTTCCTCATCCTTGTGGTTCGAATGCTGTCCGATTCCGAACCCATGGCGGGTCTCATGACGCCCAGTCTTTTCCATGACCTCGGTACCCTTTTGTTCGCCTTCGTTGTCCTCTGGGCCTACGTCAACTTCTCCCAGTTCCTCATCATCTGGTCCGGGAACCTCCCCGAGGAGACCGTCTGGTACATCAAGCGCGCCAGCGGACCCTGGCAGGCCATCTCGCTCGTTCTCATGGCCTTCCACTTCGCCGTGCCCTTCTTCCTCCTGTTGATGCGGTTCAATAAGAAGAACAAGCTGATCCTCGTCCAAATCGCCGCCTTCATCCTCGTGATGCGGCTCCTCGATCTCATTTGGCTGATCGAGCCTGGATTCCTCGAGGTCCACGACGCCGGCAATCATATGATCCATTGGCTCGATGTTGCCGCCCCCGTCGCCATTGGCGGTCTCTGGGTGGGCCTGTTCGCCTACCTCCTCGGACAAC
>JBGSME010000128.1:0-2594 GCA_041740335.1 Bryobacteraceae bacterium
GATGCAGATCGCGGATTTTTACAGCGAACTGGCGGATCCGGAACTGGTGAGCGCCTTGTGTCTGGTACACCAGCGCTTCTCCACAAACACGTTCCCCACCTGGCAACTGGCGCATCCGTTCCGCTTCGTGTGCCACAACGGCGAGATCAACACGATCAAAGGAAACGTCAACTGGATGACGGCGCGAGAGTCCGTGCTCGAATCGGACCTGTTCCTTGACGACCTGAAGAAATGCTTTCCGATTGAGATGCCAGACGGGAGCGATTCTTCGCTGCTCGACAACGCGGTGGAGTTGCTGACGCTGAGCGGGCGCTCGCTGCCGCACGTGATGTCGATGCTGACACCGGAGGCGTGGGATCACGACGTGACCATGGATCCGGACAAGAAGGCTTACTACGAATATCATGCATCGCTGATGGAGCCGTGGGACGGTCCGGCGGCCATCGGGTTTACCGACGGCAACGTGATCGGCGCGACGCTGGACCGAAACGGACTGCGTCCGGCACGATACCTGGTGACGCACGACGGACTGCTGATCCTATCGTCAGAAACCGGCGTACTGCCGGTGAAGCCGGAAGACGTGAAATTCAAGGGCCGCCTGCAGCCGGGCAAGATGCTGCTGTGCGACCTTACCGAAAAGCGCATCATCCCGGACGAAGAGGTGAAGCAGCGGCTGGCTTCGCGGCAGCCCTACGCGCAGTGGCTGGCCGAACAGCAGATCACCATCGAGCAATTGCCGGAACCGCCGCGCTGGCATCCGAGCGATCTCGATACGGTGCTGCAGCGGCAGCGGCTATTCGGCTATAGTGACGAGGATCTGAAGGTCTTTCTTGGCCCGATGGCGGCCAAGGGCGACGATCCGATCGGCTCCATGGGCGTGGATACGCCGCTGGCGTGCTTATCGGACAAGGCGCAGCCGCTGTTCAATTACTTTAAGCAGTTGTTCGCGCAGGTGACCAATCCGGCGATCGACCCGATTCGCGAGGATCTGGTGATGTCGCTGTGCTCCTACATCGGCACGGAGCGAAACATTTTGGCCGAGACGCCGGAGCACTGCCACACGCTGAAGCTGCCGCATCCCATCCTCACCAACTACGATCTCGAAAAGGTCCGTCGGGTGCAGCACGGGAGCTTTCTCGCCACTACGTTGAACTCGCTGTTCCGCGTGGACGGCGGGGACAAGGAACTGGAACGTGGGATCGACGCATTGTGCCGAAGAGCCTCATGGGCGATCAAGAGCGGCTACAACGTAATCATCATTTCGGACCGGAACCAGGAGCAGGACTGGGCCCCGATCCCGTCCCTGCTGGCGCTGTCGGCGGTGCATCATCATCTGATCCGCGAGGGCACGCGGACGCAGGTGGCGCTGATCGTCGAATCGGGCGAGCCGCGCGAGGTACAGCACTTCTGCCTGTTGATCGGATACGGCGCAAGCGCGGTGTGTCCATACCTGGCCATTGAAACGCTGGAGGATCTGCACCGGCGGGGCAAACTGCCCGAAGGCATCTCGTTTGAGACCGCGCTCAAGAACTACAAGAAGGGGCTGCAGAAGGGGCTGCTCAAGGTCTTCTCGAAGATGGGCATCTCAACGCTGCAAAGCTATCGCGGCGCGCAGATTTTCGAAGCGATCGGATTGAACCGAAAGATGGTGGACCGCTACTTCACGGGGACACCATCGCGCATTGAGGGGATCGGGCTGGACGTGCTGGCGCGAGAGGCGCGGATGAAGCATGACCTTGCCTACCAGCGAGTAACCGAAGCCGACACCGAGCTTCCCGTGGGCGGGAACTATCAATACCGGATCCGCGGCGAATACCATTTGCTGAATCCGGAGACGATCACCAACCTGCAGCACTCGGTGAGAATGGACAGCGGCAGCGAAGCGGCGTTCCGGACGTTTCAGGAGTATTCGAAGTCGATCGACGATCAGTCCCGGCAGTTATGTACACTGCGCGGCCTGATGGAATTCAGGGATACCGGGAAGCCGGTGCCGATCGAAGAGGTGGAGCCGGCCAAGGAAATCGTGCGGAGGTTCGCCACCGGAGCGATGTCGTTCGGGTCGATCTCCAAGGAAGCCCACGAGACGCTGGCGATTGCGATGAACCGGATCGGCGGCCGGTCAAATACCGGCGAAGGCGGCGAGGACGAAGAGCGTTTCGGCCGCGATGCCAACGGCGACTGGCGCCGCAGTTCGATCAAGCAGGTGGCGTCCGGACGGTTCGGCGTCACCATCAACTACCTGGTGAACTCCGACGAGTTGCAGATCAAGGTGGCCCAGGGCGCCAAACCCGGCGAAGGCGGCCAATTGCCGGGACACAAAGTGGACGAAACGATCGCACGCGTGCGGCACTCCATTGCCGGCGTGGGGCTGATCTCTCCCCCGCCCCACCACGACATCTACGCGATTGAAGATCTGGCTCAGTTGATTTACGATCTGAAGAACGCCAACCCCAAGGCGCGCATTTCCGTGAAGCTTGTCTCTGAGGTGGGCGTGGGCGTGGTGGCGGCGGGCGTGGCGAAAGCCCATGCCGACGTGGTGCTGATTTCCGGCGACACCGGCGGCACCGGCGCTTCCCCGCTCACGTCACTTAAGC
>JBGSME010000129.1:0-3833 GCA_041740335.1 Bryobacteraceae bacterium
CCAAGCTCTCCGATGGCACGATGCCGCCGAAAGGCGCGCCGCGTCCGCCGCAAGCGGAAGTGGAAGCTGCGGCGAATTGGATCCACGCTGAGATCGAGCGGATCGAACTCGCCGCCAAGCCCAACCCCGGCCGTGTTACCGCGCGCCGCCTCAATCGAGCCGAGTACAACAATACGATCCGTGACCTCACTGGACTTGACCTGCGCCCGGCCGACGAGTTTCCGCAGGACGATTCCGGCTACGGCTTCGATAACATCGGCGACGTCCTGTCGCTGTCGCCCGTGCTGCTCGAAAAGTATTTGAAAGCGGCGGAAACGGTGGTGAAAACCGCGCTGTTCGGCCCCGGCGAAATCAAGCCCACGGCCATCCGAGCCCAGCCGCCCGGCCGTGAATTCGAGCTGTTCCCCAAGGCCAAAACCGAATACGACACCACGGGCCTTTCCATGCCCAACGCGCTCCACACGACGATGCGCTTTCCCGCCGGGGGCGAATACGTCGTTCGTGTGGCCCTGGAGGGGCGGCGTCCCACCGGCAGTGAACCGGTTTTCATCGCCATTTGGCTCGACGGAAAACAGTTGACCACGCTCTCGATCGACGCGGCCAACGATGGCTCAAGCATCGATCTGTTCGGCGCCCAGGCCGAAACTCGCCTGCGTCTGCCCTCTGGAGAACATTGGCTTGCCGCGTCGATATCGCGGATTTACGAAGGTCTGCCTGCCGACTACGACGGACCGAATCCCACCAAACGCGCCGTGCCACCTCCCCGCGACCCCATGCGCCGCGTGAAGATCCCCGAGGGCGCACCCCCCGAGCAAGTGGAAAAAATTCGCAAGGAAGCCATTCGCCGCGCGCAATTGTTCAAGGTTCCGGCCAATCGGGTTTGGGTGCATTGGGTGGAGGCGCTTGGTCCGTATCAGGCGGAGACGGCACCCTCGGTCGAGAGCCGCGCGCGCATCCTCACCTGTGGCCATGTTGACGGAAAACACGTTCCCGCCTGCGATCGTAAGGTCCTGTCCCAGTTTGCGCGGCGCGCTTTCCGCCGGCCGGTGACCGTCACCGAACTGCGTCCCTATATGGAGCTGGCCGCCTCCGCTCGCCGCGACGGCGCCAATTTCGAAGAAGCGCTCGGCGCAGCGCTGCAGGCAATTCTCGTCTCGCCGGACTTTCTGTTCCGGATCGAAAAGACAGCGGCGCTGAAGACGGCCGGCGCGCAACCGGTGAGCGACTTTGCGCTCGCGTCGCGGCTTTCCTACTTTCTGTGGTCCACCATGCCGGACGATCAGTTGCTCCGCCTAGCCGAATCGGGCGCGCTGCGCAAACCGGCGGTGCTTCAGGCGCAGGTGAAACGGATGCTGCGCGATCCCAAGTCCTCCGCGCTGGTGGAAAACTTCGCCGGACAATGGTTGGAACTTCGCCGTCTCGAATCGGTCTCGCCGGATCGCCAGAAGTTCGAGTTCGACGAGTACCTGCGGATGTCGATGCGCAAAGAGACTGAGCTGTTCTTCGCCAATCTGATGCGGGAAGATCGCGACATCGGTGAACTCCTCAGTGCGCGCTACTCGTTCCTGAATCAAAAGCTCGCCGAGTTCTACGGCGTGAAAGGCGTGGAGGGAACCGAATTCCGGCGCGTCGATTTCGACGCTGACACGCCGCGTGGAAGCGGCATCCTCACCCACGCCAGCGTCCTGACGGTCTCTTCGTACGCAACACGGACGTCGCCGGTGCTGCGCGGCAAATGGATCCTGGAAAATATGCTGAATGAGCCGATCCCCCCGCCGCCCCCGAACGTCCCGCTTCTCGAAGAGGCCAGCATCGGCGCATCGGCATCGCTACGTCAACAGATGGAGCAGCACCGGACTAACCCCGCGTGCGCCTCCTGCCATGCCAAGATGGACCCGATCGGATTCGGCTTCGAGAATTTCAACGCTATCGGCCAATGGCGCGACAAAGACGGCAAGTTCCCCGTGGACGCCTCCGGCAAACTGCCCGACGGCCGTGAATTTCAAGGTCCGCGGGATCTGACGGCGCTGCTGATCGGTGACAAAGACCGCTTCGCCGAAGCCGTCACCGACAAGATGCTCACCTACGCGCTGGGCCGCGGGCTCGAGCGCTACGATCGCCGAACGATCCGCGCGATCGCCAGCAACGTGGCTGCCAACGGCTACAAGTTTTCGAGTCTGGTAACGGAAATCGTGAGCAGCCTGCCTTTTCAGATGACGCGTGAGGAGGAGAAGAACAAAATATGACGGTCATCACCGGAAAACATCTGCCGCGAAGAACGTTTTTACGCGGCGTCGGCGCGGCGATCGGCCTCCCGCTGCTCGACGCGATGCGGCCTGCCTTTGCCGGCCCCGCGCTGACAAAGTCGCCCGTTCGTCTCGCCTTCACCTACATCCCCAACGGTGTGACGTTCAAAGAATGGAAGCCCGCAACAACCGGCGCCGGCTTCGAGTTCACTCCCATCCTCAAACCGCTGGAACCGTTCCGCAAGGACATCCTGGTGCTCTCTGGGCTCGATCATCACAACGCCAACGCGCTTGGTGACGGCGGCGGTGACCATGCCCGCGCCGGCGCTTGCTTCCTCACCGGCGTGCATCCGAAGAAGACCGCCGGGGCCGACATCCAGGCCGGAATCTCTGTCGATCAGATCGCGGCGAAAGGCCTCGGCAACGCCACCCGCGTCGCGTCGCTGGAACTGGGCTGTGAGGATTCGCGCACCGTCGGCGGATGCGATTCCGGTTATAGCTGCGCTTACACCAACAGCATTTCCTGGCGCGGTCCGCAAACGCCGATGCCGCCGGAAACCAATCCGCGCATCGTGTTTGAGCGTCTGTTCGGCGACGACGATTTTTCCGCCAGTCCGGAAGCGCGTGCCCGCCGCGCGTCGCAGCGAAAGAGTATTCTCGACCTGGTGAACGCCCGCACGCAAAAGCTTGCCGGCGATCTCGGCGCGGCTGACCGGCGCAAGATCGACGAATACCTCACGGCGATTCGCGAACTGGAACTGCGCCTCGAGCGCGCCGAGAAGGATCAAAACAGCTTCCGCCCGGACATCGACAAGCCTGCCGGTGTTCCGGTTGCCTTCGCCGACTACATCAAGCTGATGTTCGATCTCCAGGTGCTGGCTTTCCAGGCCGACGCCACGCGCGTCACCACCTTGATCTACGGGCGCGAGGCGAGCGTCCGCACGTATCCCGAGATTGGCGTGCCGGACGCGCATCATCCTCTTTCGCACCATCGGGACCTGCCGGAGAACGTCTCAAAGATCACCCGGATCAATACGCACCACACCACGTTGTTCGCCTATTTCCTCGAAAAGCTGCGCTCCACGCCCGACGGGGATGGTTCGCTGCTCGATCACTCGATGGTGGTCTACGGCAGCGCAATCTGCGACGGCAACCGCCACTCGCATGAGAACCTTCCCTTGCTGTTGGCCGGACACGGCGACGGCGGCATTCAGCCGGGGCGGCATATTCAATACCCGGCCGGAACGCCGATGACCAACCTCTATCTCACGCTGCTGGACCGGATGAAGATCGCCACCGAAAAACTCGGCGACAGCACCGGCCGGCTGGAACATCTCACGGATCTCTAAGCCATATGATCAAACGAACGCTGGTATTGGCGGCCACCGCCGCCGCGCTGTTACAAGCGGCTGGAAAAGACGCGCCGCAATCGCGCGCAAGCTTCAACATCCCGCTGTGGGAAGACGGCAAGGTTCCGCTCGCTGCCGGCGACGGTCCGCTCGACAAGCCGTTCCTTACCGTGTTTGCGCCGCCCGCCGGGAAAGCGGACGGTTCGGCGGTGGTGATCGCGCCCGGCGGGTCGAACAT
>JBGSME010000130.1:0-2453 GCA_041740335.1 Bryobacteraceae bacterium
GCGCCGAACGTATGGCACGGCTGGATCGTAAACGCGAGTGAATTATCCGGATTCCGCATCTTCACGAAATCGAAGAACGGCGCCGCGGCGCCGCTGTACGGGCCGGCTTTTGGGACCACCCGGATCTTCGAATACGCGAAGCCGCCGTTGAACGCGAACATGTTCGCGGTAATGTAAATCGCCTGATTGTCCACGCCCAGGGCAGGGAAGTCCGCCCAGTTGTTGGTGGCGGTGCCGCCATCCACCATGGCGTTGAACGAGTAGTTGCGCCACGGGCCGGTCGGATCCGAAGTTGCGGAAACCGAAAGCAGGAACACGCTGCGGTTCGGGCTCGTGCGGAATGCCACCGCCAGTAGAAGCCATCGTCCGGCGTGTTGATCGTAGAGCGCCTTCGGATCGAAGACCGTGAGATCCTGCGCCACGTTGGCGAACCACTGCGTCAGCGTACGCTCGATCAGCGCCGGTCCGCCGGCTTTATGATGGATCGCGACCGACGAATTCACCGACAGCAAAACGTGCTCGGGTCCCGTTGCCATCGTGCAATCGGGCGGCAGCCACCCGGTGGCGCTGATGCCCTTGAAGTTGCCGGCCGCAGTCGGAGCCTCCGTAAGTTCCACCCCCACCGCGGGCGCAAACGCCTCGAGATCCGAAGCCGCTTCTTCGCCCCCGGCGCCCGAATCGGATTTGGCCTCCACCTTGCTCTTCGCCAGTTTCGCCTTGCCGGCCTTGGATTTCAGTTCCTGAACGATCGAATCCTGAATCGGGTATCGGCTGGAGTAAGGCCGCTTTTCCCTCTTCTCCGGAGCGGCGGCCGCCAACGTCTCCAGGCCCACGCCCGGATCCATCTCCACGCCCTTCGGCGCCTTGCCTGCGCGCGGTTTCATCGTGACAATCTTTTCCTTGATGGCCATCGCTTTCGCACTCCTGTTGGCTAGTCTTCTTCCGGATCTTCCTGCGCTGCGTCGCAAGGCCGGGTTTTCGCGGTTTCCGCCGCTTCCTTAAGCCGCTCGTAGTCCGCCTCGCTCAGCGGAGTCCCAGGCGCTGGGGCGGGACGCCGCCGCCTTGGACCGGACTCTTCCGGTCCCTCGCTTCCCGGCTTCAGGGGCTCCCCGTGAGGGTCGCGTTTCGCCATGGTTCAGCGCACCGGCAGCCGGAGCTTCCACGCCGTCGCGATCCGGCTCAGGCCGTACCATGTGGCCAGGAACGCCCCGCATTCCAGCGTGAAGCTGTGGAACTTGAAGAACAGTTCGGCGGTCACCATCGACGCCAGCAGCGGCGCGGCCTCGGTCGCCAGCGTTTCGCGAAACCCGATGTGTCGAATGAGCGTGTGCATCGGCAATCTCCTTATCTGTTAGCTTCGCCAAATTGGGTGAAACCCGATACCAAACCGCGCCCAACCCGGAACCCTCTGCACGATCACCCTACTCGGCAAGCCCCAAATAGCTACGTGACGAACGCCAGATCACCGTTTCACAATTTCCGAAATTTTCCGCGTCTCGGCCGCCGACAGCTCCCGAAAGCGGCCGGGCGCCAGGCCCTCAATCGTCAACTCCCCAATTGCCGCGCGAACCAGCCGAAGTGTCGGATGGCCCACTTCGGCCGTCATCCGCCGCACCTGGCGGTTGCGCCCTTCCGTGAGGATCAGCTCCATCCACGCCGACGGCACATTCTTCCGGTACCGGATGGGCGGCTCGCGCGGTGCTAACTCCGGCTCAAAGTCGAGCAGACGCGCGCCGCACGGCCGTGTCGTGTAACCCTGGATCGTCACGCCGCCGCGCAGCCGCACGATCGCTTCCTCGTTCGGGATACGTTCCACCTGTGCCCAATAGGTACGCGGATGTTCGAACCGGGGATCCGTAAGCCGGTGCTGCAGCGCGCCATCTCCGGTCAGCAGCAACAGCCCTTCGCTGTCGCGATCAAGCCGGCCCGCCGGATAGACGCCCCGCACTTGGATGTAGTCCCGCAGCGTTGGGCCCGCGTCGCCGCTGAACTGGCACAGCACGCCATACGGTTTATAAAACAGCAGCACTTGCGGCGCTTGACGCATAATTCAAACATGGCACGTTCGCCGTTCCGTTTCTCGCCCCTGTCGGAGGAAAACTTCGCCGACATCGAAACGCTGTTCGGACCCCGCGGCGCTTGCGGCGGCTGCTGGTGCATGACATGGCGTCTCCCCCGCGCCGATTACGAGTCCGGCAAAGGCGACGGCAATCGCGCCGCGCTGCGCGCCTTGGCTCACCAGGGCCAGCCCACCGGTCTCATCGCCTACGACGGTCCCCGCCCCGCCGGTTGGATCTCGGTGGCGCCACGGGAACAGTTCCACTATCTGCGCCGCAGCCGCACGCTGCAGCCGCCTGACGACAAGCCGGTTTGGAGCGCCACCTGCTTCTTCATCCACAAGGACTACCGGCATCGCGGCCTCGCCGGTGAACTCCTCGCGGCCGCCGCCGCAT
>JBGSME010000131.1:0-2817 GCA_041740335.1 Bryobacteraceae bacterium
GACGGTCTGCCGTGCTGCCATTTCTGGCGGCTTCCATTTGCCTTGCCCAGGTGGACACGGCCACAATCACAGGAGTGATCACGGATCCATCGGGCGCCGCCGTCGCCGGAGCCGAAATCCGGGCGATCAGCAACAGCACCGCGCTCGCCTACCGCACCACCAGCACGGAATCGGGCGTCTACGTGCTGACCGCGCTGCCGGTGGGCAACTACGAATTGGAAATCAGCGGACCGGGATTTCAGACGGTGCGCCGCCGCGATGTCACATTGAATGCCGGAACGCGGGCCAAGGTGGACGCGGCGATGACGCTTGGCCAAGTTTCGGAAGTGGTGGAAGTGACGGGCCAGATCCCGCTGCTCGAATCGGAAACATCCAACCTCGGCCAAGTGATCGAAAACCGGACCATCACGCAGATGCCGCTGAACGGTAGGAACTATCAGCACCTGGCGGTTCTGACCGCGGGCGTACTTCCGTCGCGCGCGCAAAACTTTGTAGAAGACGCTTTCAGCGCCAATGGCGCCAGCTTCGACCAGAACGTGTTTACGCTCGACGGCGCGGACAACAACAATTACTTCAGCGGCATCGTCGTCGCTTCCAACCAGTCTGTGAAGCCTTCGATCGACGCCATTCAGGAGTTCAAGCTCGAGACGCACAACTACGGCGCGGAGTTCGGGCGGGGCGGCGGGGCGGTGGTCCAGGTGAGTACGCGATCGGGAACCAACGAGTTCCACGGGACGCTATTCGAGTTTCTCCGCAACGACAAGCTGGACGCGAATAACTTCTTCAACACTGGCAACGCGAAGCCCGCGTATCGGCAGAACCAGTATGGCGGCACCTTCGGCGGCCCCATCAAGCGCGACCGTCTGTTTTTCTTCGGCAGCTTTGAGGGAACCAACATCCGCGAGAAGCTGTCGCGCCTCAGCACCATTCCGACGCCGGAGCGTGTGGCAGGCAACTTCGCGGGCGCGCCGACGCTGGGAGACCCGGCGACGCAGGCAGCGAATGGCTCGCGCACTCCTTTTCCCAACAACGTGATTCCGTCTTCGCGCTTTGACCCGGTGGCCATTCGTGTTCTGACGCTCTATCCAACCCCGAACCGCCCGGGAGTGCAGAACTATCTCTACAACACGCCGCGCAATCTTGACTCCTACAAGTACGACGGCAAAGTGGATTGGCGCATCAACAACTACGACACGGTGTTCTTCCGCATGAGCGTTCTCGACTGGACGCGGCTGGAGCCCGGCAGCCTTCCGCTGCCGGCCAGCGGAGGCGACACCAACCTCCGTACTTCCGATGCCAAGAACGGCGTGGTGAACTGGACGCGGGCATTCTCGAACGGGACGATGGTGAACGAGGCGAGGCTTGCCTACAACCGGCTAGTGGGTGCGATCGATACGCCCAACAAGCAACAGTATTGGAAAGAATTCGGATTCAAGGGGACGTTTGACCGGGCCGACATCAACGGCGTCCCGCTGTTCATCCCGGCCGGTTACCGCAATATCGGCGACCGCAACTTCGCTCCTGACCCGCGCAAACAGGATGTGCGGCAGTTCGTCGACACGTTTTCGTGGACGCGCGGCAAGCACGCTCTCAAGATGGGAGTGAACATCCGGCAGACCATCCAGTACACGGGCATCACCAACTTCGCGCGCGGCAACTATTCGTTTAACGGTCAATTCACGCGGACGACGGCCGGCACGCAGACCGGCGGCGATTCGATGGCGGACGCGTTGCTGGGGCTTACGAGCAACGCGCAGTTGAGCACGGTTCTGGATAACCGCCGGATCAACCTCTCGAACGAGCTCTTCATTCAGGACAACTGGAAAGTCACGCCCAGACTTACGCTGAACCTGGGCGTGCGTTACGAGTACCAGTCGCCCTACGTTGAGCAAAACGATCGTGTCGCCAACTTCGTTCTCGACCCCGCCGACGCGAGCTTCGGCACTCTAATCGCACCTCGCGGCGATGGCGTAGAGCAGCGATCGTTCCGTAAACGTGATCTGAACAACTTCGCGCCCCGCATCGGATTCGCCTATCAGTTAAACAAAAAAACGGTTCTTCGCGGCGGATACGGCATCTTCTACCTTGGAACGTTCTCATTGCTGACAGGCGCCACGCCGGACTACAACCCGCCGTTCTTCCTGCAAACGGCTATCCCGACGCAAGCGGCGGCGGCGGTATCGGCGCTTCGGATCCAGGACGGATTTACGGCCAACGCCTTGAATCCTACATCGCTCGCAGGGCGGTCACTGGCGGCGATCTGGCCGTTCAACTGGTCTGACGGGACTACCAACCAGTGGAACTTCAACGTGCAGCATACGCTGCCGGGAAACTCGCTTGTATCGGTGGCCTACGTAGGTTCCAACACCGTGCACAAGGCATCCGCCAACGCCGACATCAACCAGCCCGCGCCCGGCCCTGGAGGCAACAACCCACGGCGGGCGTTCCCGCAATTCTCGAACATCCAGATGCTGGCCCCGATCGAGAACTCGAACTACCAGGGCCTGGAAACCAAGTTCGAGCGCCGATTCAGCGGAGGTTTCTCCATTCTTAGCGGTTACACGTTCAGCAAGACGATGGAAGGCGGCCTCGGCCAGCGGACGACGATTCTCGCACCCGAGAAACGCCTCTCCATCCAGCATCTGCCGCACCGCCTTTTCACCGCCGCGGTGTGGGATCTGCCGTTCGGCAAAGACCGCCGCTGGGCCTCGACGGGCCCCATCGCGCACATCATCGGTGACTGGCAGATCTCGCCCATTCTCGAAGCCCAGCGCGGGCTGCCCTTCACTCCCGGCGTCAACGGCAACCCCGCCAACA
>JBGSME010000132.1:0-6678 GCA_041740335.1 Bryobacteraceae bacterium
GGTTTGGCCGTGGAACTGAACGGTCACCGATTCGCCCGGAGAAGCCCAGCCGAAGATGCGCACGGGGACGCCGCGCTGGAGCACCATATGATCGCCGATCACGTTCGGCAAACGAACTTCGGCCAGCGCGGGCAGCGCGGCCGCGAGAAGGCAAATCGCCCGAATCCGCATTATCGTCATTCTCCCTGGAAAGTAAAGTCGGCGGTGACTGCGCCGCCGGCGGTGATGGTGATCTGTTTCTGCTGTGCCGGATAGCGCTCATGCCAAGCTTCGATCACGTAGCTGCCCGGCGGCAGATTTCTCAACTCGAAAGCGCCCGTATCTCTTACCTCGGCATAGTAGGGATGATCGAGCACGACAAAATATGCCTTCATCCAGGCGTGCACATTGCACTTCACGGGAAAGACAGCCTCGGGTTGCGCGAACTGCCGCTCGACGGCTTCAGACCCGGGCGGCTGGCCCTGGTTCCATTCGCGATTGATACGCGGCATGGGGTGGACGTTGTGAGTGACCGTATCGCTATTGGTCACCTTGAGGGGTTGGTTCACGCGAATGCCGAGGACGCGCGGCACAAACATACAGCCGCGCTGATCGAAAGTAACGGGATACTCGGCGGGAGCGAACTTTTTGCCTTCCAGGCCGCTCTTGACATAGATCAGGACGTTGGCTAACGTGCCGTCGGCGTTGAGCTTGACGCTGGGATCCACGGGAACCGAAGTCTGCATCTTCATGCAGTCCTCTTCGTCCTCCATTTGGATCTTGCGCAACACGGGCATCTTTCCAGTGAAGGCGACCTTGCCGGTGATGGAGCCAGCGGTGGCCGGGTCCACTTTGAAGTACACGGGAGCGGCATCGGAGGACTTCTCCGTGGGGGCGGTGGAACAAGCGCCCAGGAACAGCACGAGCAAGCATGCGGCCGGCAGATTGCGTTTCGGCATGTTTTTTTAGTTTCCGGGAGGGCCGATATCGACCGGCATTTCACCGCTAAGGGCTTCCATGAACGCGACAAGGTCGGCGCGCTGCTGTTTACTGAGGTGTTCGAGCGATTTGATTTCTTTGTCGCGCCATTGGTTGGAGTTACCGCCGCCAACGTAGAAGTCGACGACATCCTTGAGAGTCTTCAGGCTACCGTCGTGCATGTAGGGGCCGGATTGGGCGATGTTGCGAAGCGTAGGCGTTTTAAAAGCGCCGCGATCGGCTTCCACTTTGGTAACTTCGAAGCGGCCAAGATCCTTAAGTTCTCCCTTGCTGTCGATGCCGACGCCGAGGTTATGGAACTTATTGTCGGTAAACAAGGCGCTATCTTTCTCGATGGTGTGGCAGACGGCGCAATTGCCTTTCTTGGGGTCGCGAAAGACGTCGAGCCCGCGGATGGCGGCGGCGCTCATCGCTTTCTTGTCGCCCCCGTACATGTATTTGTCGAAGGGAGAATTGCCGCTGAGGACGGTGCGTTCAAACGATGCGATGGCGTAGCGGGCTTTGGTGAAAGTGGCGGGGCCCGGTCCGTAGGCTTTTTCGAGGAGGGTTTTATATTCGGGATTGGCGTTGATGGCGGCGACCACGCCGTCCTGGGTGTGGGCCATTTCGATGGGATTCTGCATGGGTCCACCGGCCTGCGCTTCGAGGGAGGGTTCGCGGCCGTCCCAGAACTGCAGAGTGGAATAGGCGGAGTTCCAAACGGTGGGAGCGTTCCTGCCGCCGCGCTGGGCTTTTACGCCGAGCGAAGTTTTCTGGCCGTCGGAAAAGCCCATTTTGGGATTGTGGCAGAAGGCGCAGGAGATGGTGCCGTCGATCGAAAGTTTGCCGTCGTAGTAGAGCTTTCGGCCGAGAGCGATGGTCTCGGCGGTGGGCGGATTGTCGGCCGGAAGGGGGACGGAGGGAAGCCCAAGGGGGGCTTTGATCTCGATGACGGTACCGATGGGATTGGCCGGCGCCTCGGCCGGCTTCTCCATCGTTTTCGTGACCGTTTCGGATGCGCAGCCACAGAGAGAAAGCGCGGCTACAAGTGTTACGAAATTTCGCATATCGATATTTATTCTATGGGGAGGATGATGTCCGCCGCAATTGGGCGGGGTTGATTGGCGGCGTGATCAAAGCGGCTACCGCTCGCCAATGTCTGGGAGCAGCGAGTTCCGCCAGCGCGAGGCAAGCGAGACGAATGGAACGGAAATCGGCAGCCTGAGGGCGGCCGCCTCCGCGCGCTACAATGCCCGCTGATGGCCTTTCCCACGCAACGTCTCCGCCGGCTGCGCTCGTCCGAGCCGCTCCGCAATCTGGTGCGCGAAACGCGACTGCATCCAGGCTCATGGATCTTCCCGCTGTTTATCGTGGAAGGGGAAGGGATCCGGCGCGGAATCTCGTCGATGCCGGGAAACTTCCAGATGTCGATTGACAGCGCGGTGGAGGAGTGCCGTTCGATTCGTGCGTTGGGAATCGGCGGGGTGATTTTGTTCGGGATCCCGGCGGAGAAGGACGAGGTGGCGTCGGGTGCCTATGACGCGGGGGGAATCGTGCCGCGCGCGGTGGCGGCGATCAAGCGGGAAGTGCCCGGGCTGCTGGTGATCACCGACGTTTGCAACTGCGAGTACACCAGCCACGGCCATTGCGGCAAGATCGTCGGCGGCGATGTGGACAACGACGCGACGCTCGAATGGCTGGCTGCGTCGGCGCTGGTGCATGCGCAATCGGGGGCCGATATTGTGGCTCCGTCGGATATGATGGACGGCCGGGTAGCAGCGATTCGGGCACGGCTGGATGGGAATGGTTTTACGAATACGCCGATCCTTTCCTACGCGGCGAAGTACGCGTCGGCGTTTTACGGGCCATTTCGGGAAGCGGCCGAATCTGCGCCGCAGTTTGGCGACCGGCGGAGCTATCAGATGGATCCGCCGAACGCGCGGGAAGCGATGCGGGAAATCGCGATGGATCTCGAAGAAGGCGCCGATATGATCATGGTGAAGCCCGCCATGCCGTATCTCGATATCATCGGGATGGCGCGGGAGCGGTTTGAAGTGCCGATCGCGGCGTATCAGGTGAGCGGGGAATTCAGTATGATTGCGGGGGCGGCGCGGAACGGCTGGATTGACCGTGACCGGGCGATGTTGGAATCGCTGGCGTGCATCCATCGCGCGGGGGCCGGCATCGTAATTACCTACTTCGCGCAGGAGGCGGCGCGCCTTCTCTGAGCTATCCTATGAGGAGATTATGGCGACACTGACGCAACCGCAAACGCTGGAGCAACTCCAGACGATGTCCAAAATCATTCGCCGGCACATCATAGAAATGATTGCCGCGGCCAAATCCGGCCATCCCGGTGGATCGCTTTCCGCCGTTGAGCTTTTGGTTTCCCTTTATTTCGGCGGGCACCTCCGCCATGACCCCGCCAACCCGAAGTGGCCGGAGCGGGACCGTTTCATCCTGAGCAAGGGCCATGCGTGCCCGGTGCTTTACGCCGTGATGGCGGAAGCCGGCTACTGCCCGGTGGATCAGTTAAACACGCTCCGCCAGATGGGATCGATTTACCAGGGGCATCCGGACCGGCGATTTCTGCCGTCGCTCGAAGCTTCGACCGGCTCGCTGGGCCAAGGGCTGTCGGTTGCGATCGGGATGGGTCTGGCGGCACGGCTGGACGGGTCACCGTCGCGCACCTACGTGGTGTTGGGCGACGGCGAGATCCAGGAGGGCCAGATCTGGGAGGCGGCGATGTTCGGCTCATTCCACAAGGTGGACAATGTGTGCGCGATCGTCGACTACAACAAGATCCAGTTGGACGGGTTCGTGAAGGACATTCTGGATCTGGCTCCGCTGGCGGAAAAGTGGCGGTCGTTCGGATGGCACGCCATCGAACTCGACGGCCACGACCTTACCGCGGTGGGAGAAGCATACACCGAAGCGGCGGCGACGAAGGGCAAACCGACCGTGCTGATCGCCAACACGATCAAGGGCAAGGGCGTGAGTTTCATGGAGAACAATCCGAAGTATCACGGTGTCGCCCCGACGCCGGACGAAGTGGTGGCCGCGATGAAGGAGCTTGCCTAAATGTCGACCGCAACCAAATTTGAACTGAAGATCGGCCCGGCCACGCGCGAGTCGTTCGGCAAGGCGCTTGTTGCGCTCGGCCACGAGAACAAAGATGTCGTGGTGTGCGATGCGGACTTGTCGAAGTCCACCTACACGGCGCCGTTCGCCAAGGAGTTTCCGGAGCGTTTCTTCTCATGCGGCATCGCCGAAGCCAACATGGTGGCGATTGGAGCAGGCCTGGCGTCGTCGGGCAAGACGGCGTTTGTGTCGAGCTTCTCGTGTTTTGTTTTGAACAAGGGTTTCGAGCAGTTGCGCGTCACCTCGGCGTATCCGCAGGTACCGTTGAAGGTGGTGGGCACCCATAGCGGGATCTCGATTGGCGAAGACGGCCCCTCGCAAATGAGCATCGAGGATCTGGCGCTGGCCTGCTCGCTGCCGGGCTTTACGGTGCTTGACCCCTGTGACGACGCCTCGATGCAGGCGCTGGTGAAACAGGCAGCCACCGAGGTAGGGTCTGTATTTATACGGGCCGGCCGGTCAAAGGCGGCGATCATCTACGGTCCCGATCAGAAGTTTGAAATCGGGAAGGCGATTACGCTGCTGCCTGGTACTGACGCCACCATCATCGCGCACGGGTTACTGGTTGCCGAATCGATCCGCGCGGCGGAACTTCTGCAAGCCGAAGGGCTGTCGGTCCGCGTGATCGACATGCACACCATCAAACCGCTCGATCGCGATGCGGTGGCCGCTGCCGCGAGCGAGACCGGCGCCATCGTTGTCGCCGAGGAGCATTTGATCGATGGCGGATTGGGAGTTCGCGTGGCGCAAACCGTCGCGGAAACGCATCCATGCGCAATGGAGTTCGTCGGCGTGAATAACACGTATGCGGAATCCGGAACGCCGGACGGTCTCCTTGACAAGTATGGGCTCCGGGCCAGCAATGTCGCCGACGCCGTACGCCGCGTCCATGCACGAAAATCGAACCGCAGTTAGTGTAACCGAGGCGCCAGCGCCGGACGCGGCTCTCCATCTTCTGCGCAGTATCCTCGCCCGGGAGCGAGCACACGTGTCCACGGTCCTGCACAACGAGGTGGGTCAGTTGCTTACTGCCGCCGGTCTCGAGTTGGAACTGGCCCGTATCGACGCGCTCGGGCTGCCCGACGGTGAGATTGCCTCTCAGATCGCTGCCGCCGCGGCGCGGATGGACGAAGCGTTTGCGCGTGTCCGGACGCTGAGCTACGAGACTCATCCGGATCCGGTGAACAAGTTCGGATTCGCGGCGGCGATCGAGCAATTCCTTTCGCATGCGAAGGCACGCTATCCACGACGCCTTCGCACACGATTGGACCGATCCGCGGAACCTAGGATTAATCTGGCTCCGGCAATTTACGAAATTGTTACGACAACCCTGGACATCGCGCTACAACCGATTTATAGTAGTCAGGTGAGTTTTAGTACTCATGAAAAATCTGGCAGTGTATACTTTCGAATCCGCTGGGCCCCGGGCCCAAACAGCACCCTCGGCGAACAATACGACCAGAACAATACGCTTGAGGGGATTCGCCAGATCGCAGTTTCGTGCGGCGTTCCGTGTACGGTCTTTTTGGACCGGAGCTGTGCTAGCATAGTAGAACTTCACGGTTAGGAGTAGAGGGAAAAGCCCTGACAACATGCCCATCGACGTGTTGCTGGTTGACGATCACGTTGTAGTGAGAGACGGTATAAAGGCCATACTGGAAAAGGGAGGAGAGTTCAGCGTAAGTGGCGAAGTAGAGAGCGGTTCAGAAGCGATTCAGTTTTGTAAAGCTCGTACGCCAGCTCTAGTACTAATGGATATCTCGCTTCCCGGTCTCGATGGCATTGAAGCCACTACCGAAATACTACGACACGCACCGTCCGCCAAAGTCGTCGTCTTGTCTATGTTTGACGACGAAGTACATGTGATGAATGCCATGCGCGCCGGCGCTCGCGGTTTTGTGCTCAAACGAGCCTCGCTGACCGATCTCATGGATGCGATGCGAACAGTGGCCAAGGGGGGGTCTTACTTGAGCCCTCAGGTGTCGGACCGGCTTCTACGGAGAATCCAATCCGGGAATCTGCAGCCGTCGCCATCGTCTCCGCTGATCGAAGGGCTGTCGCGCCGCGAGGTGCAAGTACTGCGGCTGGTAGCCGAGGGAAAGAGCAGCAAAGAGATAGCCTCCATTCTGGCGCTGGAATTGGAGACGGTCCGGAGTTACCGGAAGACCATGATGAAGAAGCTCGGCGTGAACAATGCCGCTTCGCTCACCAAGCTCGCCGTTGCGGCCGGACTGACAGCGATCGAAACCCGCTAAAACCTGAGACGAAGGGAAGCTTGTATCGACCGGGCGCCGCCCGGTTGTAACATCGGGGTCAACCCGCTGCCCGGACTCCCCGTTCCCATCATCAGACTCAGCATGGATGGCGATTCCCCAAAAAGGGGACTCGACAGGTAACGCACCGGGTCGGCGAAGTTCGGATGATTCGCCAAGTTGAACGCCTCCACGCGAAACACAAAGCGGGCGCGCTCCCCGGCCCGAAACTCGCGCCGCACGGCCAAATCGACTTGGTGCATCCCAAAGCCTCGAATCACATTCCGCCCGAGGTTGCCCTGTTGGCCCGCGCCGCGCGCCCGAAAAG
>JBGSME010000133.1:0-2275 GCA_041740335.1 Bryobacteraceae bacterium
GGATAGTAATACCAAAAACCGGCGGAACTGTATTCTCCGAGCAGCCACGAGCGGTGGCCGGTATCGTTGTGATCGATCACCTGGGCGATGCCTTCCGCAATCTCCGGCGCGGGCATCGAGATTCCCAGCCACTCCGAACGGCCCCATGAGAAACGGTATCCAGCCCAAATCAACACCAGGCACAGCAGTAGGCCTGCTCCAAGCGGCGGAAGGATCGCGCGCCAATTGCCGATCCGCGTCTTGCACTCGCCCCTGTCCCGCAGCACCGCAAGCACTGCGACGCCGGCGAGCGCGCTCGGAAAAAACGGAATCGTCGAGAACTTCGATAGAAACGCCACGGCCATGGCGAGGCCGAACAACATGCCCGTTTTCATCGAGGGTTCCGAAATTACCCATAGAAAACTCAACAGCGCCGCGGTGAGGCCGGCAAGGAGAGTCATATCGGTAGTGGCCAGTCCGGCGTGGGCGAGAATCGCCGGCAGCGTCGTGAACAGGAACATCGCGGCGAGCGCGGTTTCGCGGTCGAACCACCGCCGCGTCCAGGTCCACACCAGGACGCACGCCACCCAGAACATCGGCAGAATACCTAACCGTGCCAGCAGCAGCCGCCGATCGTAATCTTTCCCTTGATAGAGGACCGCCGCGCCTTCCTCGTACAGATTGTCGTCGCGCCCCAGTAGGTGCGCCCCCACCGCCACCGGCCCGATCTCCGTCAGGATGCGCGCCAGGGGCGGGTGCTGTTCCTCAAGCTGATAGGTGCCTTTCGTGATCCACTCCACGCCGCAAGCCATGTGGAACGGCTCATCGCTGGTGTGGTTGAACACAGGGTAGGTCGCCGCAATGCGGCCTGTTGCGATGATGACGAGAAGGATGGCCGCCAATCTGGCATGTTGGGAGAGTTTGGCTCCCGCTTGGGCTTGCAAACGCGCCCCCTGATTCATGAACATTACTAGTATCAAACGCTCGCCGGGAAGCTGAAGTTACGCTGGTCTGGTATTCTGATGATTTCCCAGCCCGCCGATGGCCAAGAAAACCAAACACCCTGAAAGTGTGCCCGCACCGGAATCGCAACCGCCTCCCTTGAGGCCAGGGGTGCCGCCAAACTCAATTCGGGATCTATTGATTGCCACCGCGCTAATCGTCTTCACTGTCCTGTTCGTATTCTCCCAGGTTTCTTCCTTCGTGTTGGTGGGTTTGGACGACCCGACCTTCACCACCGATAACTTTCTCATAACGCCCGGCCTTTCGTGGAACGGGATTCAGTACGCTTTCCGCAGCTTTGAGATGGGGAGTTGGCACCCGCTCACGTGGATCTCCCACATGCTGGACTTCACGTTGTTCGGCGAAGACCTCGGATCGCATCATTTGGTGAACGTCGCCCTTCATGTGGGCAATTGCCTGCTCGTTTTCTTCTTGGGCCGTGGCTTGACGTCCCGTTTGTGGCCTGCCGCCGTGGTGGCGCTCCTGTTCGCGATCCATCCCATGCACGTGGAGCCGGTGGCGTGGCTCGCGGACCGCAAGGGATTGCTCTCCACCCTGTTTTGGCTCCTGTCGATCTGGTGCTGGGTGCTATGGTTGCGGCCGGGCGCCGCTGCCCTCCGGCTACAACCCGTCGAAGAGACGCCGCAACGCCGCTACTACGTGCTCGCTTTGCTCTGTTTCGGCTTGGGATTGCTCTCCAAACCAACTGTGGTTACACTGCCGTTCACCCTGCTGCTGGTGGAGTTCTGGCCGCTGCGCCTCTGGACCCGGTGGAGCGAACTGCCCCGCCGCATCCCCGATAAGATTCCTTTTTTCCTGCTGACGGCGCTGTTCAGCGGGCTGACATACTACGGCCAGCGCGAAGCAGGCGCGATGAGCATGTATGGCGACCTCCCGTTACCGGCCCGGTTGGCCAACGCCGGATACGGATTTGCCATGTATCTGTCAAAGACGTTCTGGCCCGCCGGGTTAGCGCTGAACTATCCGCTTTCCGGCTCGCCGCCAATGGCCGTGGTCTCGGCCGGTGCCATTGTGTTCGGCGTGGTAAGTTTGCTCGCGCTCTGGAAGATGCGCGAATGGCCCGCGCTCTTCATGGGCTGGCTCTGGTTCGTGGGCACGCTGATTCCCACCATCGGCCTTGTGCAGACCGGCGATCAGGCGTTTGCCGACCGCTACTCTTACGTGCCCCACATCGGCCTTTTCGCGCTACTGGTGGCGGCAACCGTGCGGTTCGTGCCCCCACAGACCTTGCGCTTGCCCGCCGCCCACGCCGCGGTGGCTCTGCTGATCGCTC
>JBGSME010000134.1:0-10857 GCA_041740335.1 Bryobacteraceae bacterium
TCGTCGATGCGGTCCGCGGGGCGCCCGATGAGGAATGGTTTCAGATATTTTTCGACGGCGGGGACAACAAGGTCGGCGCGCTGGGTGTAGGTGGCGCAGCCGTAGCCATAGAGGCCGGGCTGGTCCGTGATCACCTTGACGACAACCAGACGGACGCCGCCGGGGGCCGTGGTGATGACCTGAACATCCTTGATCTTAGGAGAGGCCATTCCGCGCGAGGCCTGTGCGGCTAACGCTGCGCCGTGCGCTTCTTTTTTGGCGAGAGCGGCGGCGACGGTGGCCGATCCGGCAAGCTTCAAGATGTTTCTGCGGTTCATTGGTCTCTATCGTCTAGCATCCGTTTGAGGCTGTCAAGTGGTGTGTGAGTGCTTGTGTCAGGCGGCGCGGCCGGACACCGGCGGAGGGGTGGCCTTTTCGGTACTCCTCCTGGTTCTATTGGACGCGGAAAAGGCGGTACACGCGGGCAGCGCCGTGATGATATACGCGGCATCGGGACCATGCCTTAGGGCGCGGCCGGCACAGGCAACTCGACAAAGCTATCTTTGCCATCGGCATGGTAGATGCGCTGCGTGGCTTTCACATAGTCGCCGGGCTGCGCCAAAAAGATGTTCGAGACAAAGGTCTGCGGGTTGCGATCATACAGAGGAAACCAGGACGACTGGATCTGGACCATGATGCGGTGCCCGGGAAGAAACACGTGGTTGGCGGCCGGCAATTGGATGCGATAGGGGAGCGGCGTGCCGGGAGTGAGCGCTTTCGGGGTTTCGAAACTTTCCCGGTAACGTCCCCGGAAGATATCGGCCGAAACCATCAGTTGATAACCGCCCATCGCGGGTTGCGACGCAACTTCGCCGGGATAGACGTCGATTAACTTTATAACCCAATCGGAGTCCGTACCGGAGGTGGAGGCAACCAGATGCGCGACGGGGTAACCGCTCACGTTCACCGGAGCAGTCAGCGGCTCAGTGGCGAAAGTGACGACGTCGGGGCGGGAGTCCGCATGACGCTGATCGTCGACCAGCCACTGCGCCCACGTAACGCCATCGCCGTAGCCGACCGGCTGGACGGGGCGCGCACGGAACGGGACGGGCTTTGCCGGATCGGATACGTACTCTTCGTATTCCGGCTCGCCCGATGCGGGTGCGTTGAAACTGAGCTTCCCCCCGGCGTGTAAGTGTAGCTGCCGGGCTGTGACGTTGCCGGGCCATGCCGCCGAACGCTGCCAACGGTTCACGCCGGTTTGAAATGCAGACACGGTGGGGACGTCCGCTTTCGGCGCGCCGGGCTTAAGGTACTGGGCGAGAAATGGCGCGAGAATCTCGCGTCGAAAATGGAGCGCCGTGTCAGATCCGAACCGGAGAGCCCCGAGCGAACTGCCGTCCCCGATCATCTGGCCGTGATGCCAAGGCCCGATGACGAGAAAGACCTTGTCGCCGGACTTGTCGTTGGGCTTGATGGCGTCGTAAACCGCCGTTGCGCCGTAGTTATCCTCCTGGTCCCAAAGACTGTGGACGAGCATGGTGGGAACGGTCACCGGCTGCGTGGCGAGAATCTTGTCGAGGGCCTGATCGCGCCAAAACGCGTCGTAGGAAGGGTGCTCGACAAGTTTCTGAAAAAATCCCAACTGCCGCATACCACGGCTGGCTCCCATGGCTCCGGCCGAGCCGGCCTCAAGATACATCTCATAATCGTCGAGATGGGTACGCCAGAAGATGAAGTCGCCTTTGCGGCTGGCCTGCTGGTCATACACGTAGGGCAGCATGGTCTGCCGGAATGCGCCGTTATGGAACCAGTCGTCGCCACGCCAGCCGTCCACCATCGGGTTCATCGGGACCGACACCTTCAGCGCCGGATGAGGATTCACCAGCGCCATCAGAGGAAGGAAGCCGTCGTAGGAGATGCCGAGAATTCCCACCCGGCCGTTGGACTCGGGCGTGTTTTTGACGAGCCATTCGATGGTGTCGTACGTGTCGGTGGCATGGTCGACCGAAGTGGGGTTGCGCGGACCTCGCAGGGGACGGTTCATCACGTAATCGCCTTCGGAGCCATGCTTTCCGCGAACGTCCTGAACCGCGCGGATGTAACCGCCCTCCACGATCACGTCGGTAGCGTTGTCGTAACCCTGCAGAACCGAGGCGAGGTGGGAGCTTTCATTGTGCGAAGTGAGTGCCGCGGCGTCGTAAGGGGTGCGGGTGAGCAGAATGGGCGCGTCGTGAGCGCCGGCGGGAACAAGAATGATTGTGAAGAGCTTGGCGCCGTCGCGCATTGGGATCATGGCTTCGCGCCTCGTGTAGTTGAACGAGGTTGTGGCTGGGGTGAACTTCGCCGGTATTTCGCTGGGAAGCGTCGCCGTGCCTTGGGACGGATTCTGGCCAAACAGAGCTGGCGTGAGCACAAGAAGCAGGGAGATCGAAGCGCGGGTCATGTCCGGCAGTGAGGATAGCACGCCCACCATGCGGCGGCGGCAGTCTAGAATTGCGCTTGCCCGCTGCGTTGGTCTAAGCCAGCCGAATGGAACAGTACGCAGAACTAGAGATCACACTTAGGCGGCGGGAGGCTGGTGGTTGCCCTGTCGAGTTGCGATTCGTCGCCATCAACAGCGATTCCGATGAACGCGTACCGGCCAAGGGCGCCGCCTTCGCCGAGATCGATCCGAACTTGGAGCTCGCGCCGGGGGAAGCCGCCGCGTACGGGAAGACGCTGGGAGCAGCGCTGTTCGCGAACGAAGAGATCCGCGCAGGCTTTCAAAAAGCACGCGGCGCGCTCGGTCCGCTGCTGGTGGATTCGGGGGTTCCGGCAGTGATCGCGATGCAGGGCAAGGTGAAGATGGCCATGCTGGCCAAGTTCATGCCGGAATTCTTCGAGGCTCTGTCGAAGGGGGGCGGCCAGGTCGACCGTGCGATGGGAATAGCGCGCGAGTCGGCGGCGGACGACGAGTGCGACGACTATTGGATGCCGGTGCTGTTCATGCGCCTGCGAACGGGGCGGCTGTGGTACGTTCGATCTCCGGAATCTGAGCAAGTATCCGACGATCCGGGAACGGGAGAAGAACTATACCCCGAGCGTCGAGAATCCGCTTGTGTACCACCTATTCGGCCATTTGGATCTTCCCGAACCGATGCTGGATGAGGTGGACGCTGCCGGTGCCTCGCGCTACCCATAAGTTTTCCACCTGCGACGAAGTAAGTTCCATTCCGCCAACCTTTAGGGATTTGACCAGCGTCCCGAGCCACCGAAGCGCCCACGGCATGATCGCCAGAAAGATCAGCGCCAGAAACTCCGGGTGTAGCGGCTTCTCACGGTCGTAGTCCAGTTTGGCGATTGCCAGCCAAAGGACCGTAAAAAGCGCCCTGCCGATTCGGTCCTTCGTGAACATAGCCCGTATCATAACAGAGGAGAATCTCCGCGGTTAGGACTGGCTCAGGCGCCCCAGAACTTGCCGCCGAACTCTGGCCGCGTGTCGCCCAGTTCGGTCCGCCACTTACCAAGCAAGTCGCGCATCGATGTAACCCGCCCGGCGTGCCCCGGCTGCGCGGAGAGGTCGGACTTCTCCCAGGGGTCCTGCCACAGGTCGAATAACTGCGTCCGGCGCTTGCCTTCGACATTGTACTCGATCAGCTTGTAACGGTCGTCGGAAACGCCGCGCTGCAGATGCCGGTACGCCGTATGAACATGCTCGCGGACTTTCACTGACGGCTTGTCGATCACAGGCTTGAAGCTCTGCCCTTGGACGGACGCCGGCTTGGCGACTCCGGTAAGATCGCATAACGTCGGGAAGATATCGAGCACATAACAGAAGGCGCTCCGCTTCTGTTTCACCGGTAATCCGGGGCCAGCCATCATCAATGGCACGCGCACGGAATGATCGTAGAGATTCTGCTTGCCGAACAGGCCGTGCTGGCCGACGGCGAGTCCATTGTCGGCGGCAAAGACGACAATGGTGTCGCGCTCGGCGCCGGAGTCATGAAGGGCTTGGAAGATGCGGCCGATCTGCGCGTCGAGGTGCGTGATCATCGCGTAGTAGGCGCCAATGTGACGCTTGGTTTCCTCGGGGTCGCGGGGGAGCGCGGCGAGCAGCTCATCCCGAACATTCAACTCCCCGTTGTCGAATGGGTGCCGCGGCATGAAGTTATCGGGCAGACGGATCGACGACGCCGGATACATATCCAGATACTCTTTCGGCATCGTGCGCGGATCGTGCGGCGCCATGAAGGCCGAATAGGCCAGGAACGGCTTCGAACGATCGCGCTTCTTGAGGTAATCAACGATCGTTGAGGCGAACAACTCCGACGAGTGCACGCCGGACTTCACTTCGTCAAACACCTTCTGGTTGATCTGCTTTCCGGCCGATGTTCCCGGATCCCAAGGATGCGGCTTCGGCTTGGGATACTCGCCATCCTTATGATAGTGGCTTACCGGAACGTTCCAGTGATCGTCCATACCACCGAAGAAAATGTTATCGCCGTCATTGAAGCCTCGGGAAAACGCGGTTGGTCCGTTGTGCCACTTGCCGGTGCCGAAGCAATGATAGCCGGCCTGCTGGAATGCCTCGCCGAGCATGGTGTGGTCGCGATGGATCGTTTGCCCTTCGCGCTCAATGCCGAACAGAGTGCGGCCGGTGTGCAGCATAGCGCGTGACGGCATGCAGACTGCGCCAGAGGTGCCGCCCATAATGTGGGCTCGCGTGAACGCGACGCCGCGGCCGGCGAGTTTGTCGAGGTTAGGGGTCTTTACCTGCGGCGCACCGAGGGCGGAAATGGTCGAGTGCCGGAGGTCATCGGCGAACAGAAACAGAATGTTCGGCCGCGCACTACGGCGTTGCGCGAACGCAGCCGGCGCGGCGCCAAGCCCTGCCAGCAGTTCCCGCCGCGAAATCATGCAAGCACCGCCTTCACCGGAGCCGCGGCCTCCACGCCCGTTAGTTTCTGATCCAGCCCCTGATATTTGTAGGTAAACCTCTGGTTGTCGATCCCGAAGCAATGTAACAAAGTCGCCTGAAGGTCGCGCACATGCACCGGATCGCGCACGATGTTATAGGAGAACTCGTCGGTTTCGCCGTGTACAACGCCCCCTTTGATGCCGCCGCCGGCGAGCCAGAGTGAGAAGCAGCGCGGGTGGTGATCGCGGCCATAGTCGTCCGGGGTCAATTTGCCCTGCGAATAGATGGTGCGGCCGAACTCTCCGCCCCAGATCACGAGGGTTTCATCCAACATGCCGCGGGCCTTGAGATCCTGCACGAGCGCCCAGTTGGCGCGATCCACATCCTTGCATTGCGACGGCAGCACGCTGGGCACATTGCTATGCACATCCCAACCGCGCTGGTAGACCTGCACGAAGCGCACACCGCGTTCCATCAAACGCCGGGCCATGAGCGCGGTGTAGGCATAAGTGCCGGGCTTGCGCGCCTCCTCGCCGTACATTTTGTAAGTGCTCTCGGGTTCCTTGGTAATTTCGGTTAACTCGGGCACCGACGATTGCATGCGGAACGCCATTTCGTACTGCTCAATTCGCGCGCGAGTTTCGCGGTCGGCGAGCTTCTCATATTGGATCTGATTCAACTCGCCCAGAGCGTCGAGCATGCGCCGCCGCATCTCCGGATTCACGCCATCCGGATTGGTGATGTAGAGCACCGGATCGCCGGCCGAACGTAGCGCAACGCCGGAGTATTGCGCCGAAAGAAACCCCGCGCTCCACAGCCGCGCCGAAATCGCCTGGACGTTGGCTTTGGGATGCGAGTGGTTGGCATTCAGCACGACGAAGGTGGGAAGGTCGTGATTCATGCTGCCGAGCCCGTAGGCGATCCAGGATCCGATGCAGGGCTTGCCGGGGATCATGAAGCCGGTTTGGATGAAGGTGATGGCCGGCTCATGATTGATGGCTTCGGTGTGCATCGACCGGATGATGGAGATGTCGTCGACCATGCTCGCGGTGTTCGGAAGAAGTTCCGAGATCCACGCGCCGCTTTGCCCGTGTTGATTGAACTTGAACACGGATGGGGCGATGGGAAACCGCGTTTGGCCAGAGGTCATCGTAGTGAGGCGCTGGCCGCGGCGGATGGAGTCCGGCAGATCCTTGTCGTACCAGTCCTTCATTCCGGGCTTGTAATCAAGCAGGTCGATTTGCGGCGGCGCACCCACCATGTGGAGATAGATGGCGCGTTTTGCTTTGGGCGCGAAGTGCGGCAAGCCGGGCAGTCCGCCGGAATCGGCCTTGGGATTGGCAGTTGCGTTCTCGCCGAGAAGTCCGGCGAGCGCGATGCCGCCGATGCCCCGTGCGCCGCGCGCGAAAAACTGCCGCCGTGTTTCGTTGAGGACGCAATTTTGTTCGGGATTCAGGCTCATTTATTCAGCGCCTCGTCGAGATTCAGGATCTGGTTTGCGAGCATTGTGTAAGCTGCCGCCTCAGCGGCGTCGAGCGATTCGTTGCGCCGGGATTCGCCGGTCTCCAAGAGTTTTCGGGCCTCGCCGGGGTGGGCCTGATAGAACGCGGCATAATCGCGCCAGGCCCGTTCGGCGATTTGCCGCTCACGGGTTTCGAAGGGCCGGGCGAGCACGAGGTTCGTAAGAACGTCCAGACGGGCGGTGAAGTCGCCGCCTGCTTTCATGGTTCGCTCCGCCAGTTTGCGCGCAGCCTCGAAGAACTGAACGTCGTTCATGGTGACGAGCGCCTGCAGCGGAGTATTGGTTCGCTCCCGGCGAACGGTGCAAACTTCGCGCGTCGGCGCGTTGAATATTTCCATTGAGGCCGGCGGCGCCGAACGCTTCCAGAAGGTGTACATGCTTCGCCGATACAGCTTCTCGCCGGCGTCGGGTTTGTAAAAGCGAGTATTGCTGCCGCGCATGGCGACCGTTTCCCAGACGTTTTCCGGCTGGTAGGGTTTCACGCTGGGCCCTCCGATGGCGGGTGCGAGCATGCCGCTCACCGATAGCGCATAATCGCGGATCAACTCGCCGTCAAGACGGAAGCGCGGTCCACGAGAGAGCAAGCGATTGTCAGGATCTTTTTCGATCTTGTCCGGAGTGGCCGCCGCACTTTGCCGGTAAGCCGCGGAGGTGACGATCAGCCGGTACATATGCTTGATGTCCCAACCGGATTCACGAAATTCGACGGCGAGCCAGTCCAGTAATTCGGGATGCGTTGGCGCTTCGCCCTGCGAGCCGAAGTCTTCACTGGTGCGTACCAACCCGGTTCCGAACACTTCCTGCCAGAAGCGATTCACCGCGACGCGCGCAGTGAGTGGATTGCTCTCGTCCATCAGCCATCGGGCGAGGCCCATTCGGTTGCGGGGCAGCGAAGAGGCCATCGGCGGCAGCGCGCCGGGAGTCGCCGGCTGGACGGTGTCGCGGGGTTGATCGTACATTCCGCGATACAGAATGCGGGCCATAGCGGCGCCGGGCTTCTCCTGCATCACGTGTGTGATCGCGCCGCGCTGGCGAATTCGGAACGTTTCGGCATCCAATTCTTTCATTCGCGCGACTGCCTTGCGATAGTCCGGATCCACATGGTTGCGATAGTAAAGATGCAGAGCGGCTTTTGATTCACCGTCGAGCGTCGCGGCGGTGCGCGAGCGGCTCAGCAACGGCCACAGGGAAATAAGCCGCGACTCTTCTTCGGTGATGGCGCGTTTGTAGATTCGAAAATCGGCGATTGCGCCGCCACCGAGAACGCGGGACCGCCCGGCGATCAACAGGGCCTGGTTGGGTGCGCGAATCGACCCCTTCAGCTTCAGGTCAAGCTCGGTGGATCCGGCGGCGTCCACTTTGCGTCCGTTCACATAGATAGCCAGTCCCATCTGAGTCCGGCTGCCATCGTAGGAAACCGCGAGGTGGTGCCACTTACCGGCCTCGATTTGCTCCGCCGGACCGGCACGAAGCGAAATACCCTTGCCGCGATCGCCCAGCAGGTCGACGCCGGGCCGGCGTCCGGCAATCGTTATGGACCAGCCTCGAGGGCGCGGACGCTCGTCATTTTCGTCGTCGTCGGCGGCAGGATTCTTTGGTTTCGGCGGATCGGTCATCTCGCTCACGACGGTGAGTGTTTCGTCGCGTTTGGGATAGAAGAACCACATCGACGCCGCAAACGGCCGGTCAGAATCGATCCATCCTTCGTTCGGCAGTTCGATGGCAGACTTGCCGGCGAACCGAACCGAGGGTCCATAGGGCGAAGTTGCGACAGAAACATCGGCGGGCAGAGGCTCCTTCTTCAAAAGCGCCATCGTCATGTGCGGACGGGCGCCTTCACCGAGCGGCGTTGCGATCATGCTCCGCGCCGGCGACGCCAGCCATTTGTCGAAACCTTTATCCGGCACGGCGGCGTCCATTTTCGCCCGCAGCGCGGTGCGTTCTTCGCGAATCGCGGACCAACGCTCGCGGTCACGCTCGTCGGGAACAACGACGATGGGCGGCGTGTCCGGAATGTTGCCATCCATGATCGGCTGGGTGGTGTTCCGAAAAAAGGCCGTCATCGAGTAGAAGTCTTTCTGGGAGATCGGATCGAACTTGTGGTCGTGGCAGGTGGCGCATCCTACCGTGAGCCCAAGCCAGACAGTGCCAGTGGTGTCGGCGCGATCCTTCGCATAGATGGCTTCCACTTCGTCGAGGATGACGCCGGCTTCGTTGGTTGAGGGCGCGCAGCGTTGGAATCCGGAAGCGATCTGCTGGTCCAGCGTCCGGTTCGGCATCAAGTCGCCGGCCAGTTGCTCCACGGTAAATTGATCGAAAGGCATGTTGCGATTGAAGGCGGCGATGACCCAGTCGCGGTAGGGCCACATCTCGCGATAGTTGTCGACGTGGATACCGTGGGTGTCGGCGTAGCGCGCGGCGTCCAGCCAGTAGCGTGCGCGATGTTCGCCCCAGCGTGGAGAATTCATGTAGCGTTCAACGAGCGATTCATACGCTTCCGGCGTCGAATCGTTCAGGAACGCATCGACTTCGGCTGGATCGGGAGGCAAGCCGGTGAGGTCGAGTGCCAAGCGTCGGATCAAAGTGCGGCGGTTCGCTTCGGCAGCCGGCTCCAGACCTTTGGCGTCGAGCGAAGCCAGGATGAACCGGTCAATCGGATTGCGGACCCACGATTCGCGCTTGATTTCCGGCGGGGCAGTCCGCTTCGGAGCGATGAAAGACCAATGCTCGCGCCAAGGCGCGCCTTCCTCGATCCAGGCTCGAAGCGTCTTCTTCTGCGCGTCTGTGAGGGATTTGTGGGATTGCGCCGGCGGCATCCGCAACGCGGAGTTGGAATGTTCGATGCGGCGAATCAGCAGGCTGTCGGCGGGCTTGCCGGGAACGATGACCGCGCCGGCCTTCCGCTCCGCAAGCGCGTCTTCACGCGAATCCAGACGCAGCCCGGCCATCCGGGTGTTTTTGTCCGGGCCGTGACAAGCAAAGCAGTTGTCGGAAAGGATGGGGCGGATATCACGCTGGAAGTCAATCGCAGCGGCCGCGGGCAACGCGGCGAGGGCAAGCGCACAAAGGATTTTCATCTCTTCTTCAAATATATGTTGCGGAACTCCACCTTCATCGGCGGTCCCTGGTGAATCTGGAAACCGAGCAGGCCGCCGGCCATGCGGTTGGCGGCGTCATCGTCGATGGCGATCGACATCACGTTCCCGTTCAGGATGTGGGTAAGGGTGTTGCCTTGAGCGATGATGTGCACCTGATTCCAGTCGTCGCTTTTGATGGTCGCCTTCAGGGCGTCGGAGTTATTGAGGTTGCCGATGACGCGCGGCTTGTTGCCGCCGCCGGTGATGTGAGTGGCCTGCCCGCGCATGGCGAGAAAGCCGCGGCCGCGCTCTTCGTAGAGCTGGCCGGTGTAGCGATTGTCGAAGTCGATGTCGGCCTGATAGCCTTTGAGCACCCATTGACCGACTTCGGGCAATTCCACGCTTCGATACTGAATGCCGCTGTTGGTGGAATTCATCTTGTACTCGAGTTTGAGTTCGAAGTCACCGGGAGCTCCGCCGCGCCAGATCAGGAAGGTATTCAGTTTGAGAGGCTTTTCGGCGGTTGTTTGGCCGACGAGGGCACCGCCTTCGGCGCGCCAATATTCGGGATTGCCGTCCCAGCCCTTCATGGTGCCATCGAAGATGGACTCAAAGCCAGTGTGGTCGCCCATCACGAGTGCTTCGGGCATGCCACGGCCGCCGCCGCCGGCTCGTCCGGCTTTGGTTTGCTGGGCGGTCAACGGCATCATCGCCGCAATCGAGGCCACGCACACAACGATCAATCCCTGTCTGTTTGGCATAGTTTGTCTCCGGACATAGTTTACCGCGAGGAAGCAGATCCGCTTGGACCGGCAACGGGCGCGATGACCCGCGAAGCCTTTGCGCCGCCGTGATGAATCGTGTTTCGCGCCACCAGGAAGCGCTTGGGTCCATCGTAGGTTGGCGTTTCGCCGGTGTTGGGATTCGGCTCGAAGTAGTCAGCTTCGCTGCCGCTCACCGTTACGCGGACACGGTGGCCCGGCGCGAATACGTGGCTCATCCATCCGACGTTCCATGCGAGTTTGTAGACGCTCGCCGGTTTCAGCAGCGATGGCTTGGAGAAGCTATCGCGATACTTGGCGCGCTGCACGCTATCGACGAGCACGATGGAACGGCCATCGGGATAAACATCGGTGACGCGAACGAACAGGTCGGCGTCGGGTGCGGAGGAGGAAAGGAAGATTTCGGCGCGAACGTCGCCGGTCCATTCGACGGCGTCTTTCAAAATGTCCGTGGTGAAGGTCCGCACTCCGGGATGCGATTCGAACTCGCTGGCATCGCGAGCGGTGGGTTCAGCGCGGCCTTTCACGGGCGCTGGATGGAGCGGATCGCTGAGGAACTCCGTTTTGCCGGCCGCGGTGCTTCCGGGCGCGAGGCCG
>JBGSME010000135.1:0-4568 GCA_041740335.1 Bryobacteraceae bacterium
TCATCGCCGAGCCCATCCAGGGCGTCGGCGGTTTCGTCACTCCCCCCAAGGAATACTTCGGCATCGTCGCAGACATCGTGCGCCGCCACGGCGGTGTCTTTATCAGCGACGAAGTGCAGACCGCTTGGGGCCGCACCGGCAATCGCTGGTTCGGAATCGAGCAATACGGCGTCGTCCCCGACATCATCACGAGTGCCAAGGGCCTTGGTAACGGCGTGCCCATCGGCGTCACAATGGCTCGTCCGGAAATCGCCGCGAAGGTTCCCCCGCCCACCATTTCCACTTTCGGAGGCAATCCCGTTTCCACCGCCGCTGCATCCGCTGTGCTCGAACTCATCGAAGAAAATCGCCTCGCACAAAACGCCGATGCCATGGGAGCCTATCTCCGCGACGGCTTGCTGTCGCTCGCCGAAAAGTATTCGATCATCGGCGAAGTCCGCGGAATGGGACTGATGCAAGGTGTCGAATTGGTGCGCGATCGGAAGACCAAGGAACCCGCCCCCGTCCAAACAACAGCCGTCCTCGGCTCGGCCCGCGCCAACCGCATCCTCATCGGCAAAGGAGGCCTATACGGCAACGTACTCCGCATCACACCCCCGCTCAATATCGCCAAAGCCGACATCGACGAATTCTTGCTCCGTCTCGACCGGAGCTTTTCCAGCCTGGACGACAGTGCTGCGACCCGATGATCACGATGGACTCCTACCGAGACACATTGGGCGCGCTTACCGTCTCCTACCGAGCCGCGACGGTGACCGAGCGGTAATCTCCAGGCTAGGACTGAATGCCAGAGGCCGATCTTGTAAAGCTCTACCGGAAACGAGCGTCGCGCCACTGGCGTGATCGCCTCCTCCAGTTAGCGCTCAGATGGCTGCTCCTTCCACTGCCATACGTTGATCTCCTACTGTTCCGCTCACAGTCATCGCACCGCATCGGCAATCACTGCGACGTATGGCTGCGGAAGCCCGGTTTAACGCCAGCCCGTGAGGAATCCGCAAAGTAGCCTAGACTAATACGAGCAACCTCGAAAAGGACCATCATGGACGAAAGAGCTTTCTATCGCGAGTCAGAAACCACCAAATCGGTGCGCCTAGTGTGCCCCGGGTGCCGCCAAGCCGAAGAGTACCCCCTCCGCTGGCTCCTCCGCAAAAAGAAGGACCGGCTCCCCCCAGGCGCCGACGAACGCGACCGTGCCAAGTTCGCCAAATCGCAAAGCTATATGGTGTTGATCGACGACAAGGTGATGTGCAAGGACATGCGCTGCCGCAAACGCTTCGAAGTCAGCGGCATCAAAACCATGGCCTTCCTCACCGAGTGATCGAGCCGCGAGACCTCGCAGCAAGCTCGCCGCGCAGGACCGTACCCTGGAAATATGGGGACAGCCCGCTGCGGCCACGAATCCCCAAGGAGCGACCAAACAGACCGCGCCGCGCAGGACTGTCCCCCATATTTCCTGGACCCTCGCAGCCGTAACGTCGCAGCCGTATCAAGCCTAGGACCGCAACCCGACTTCGAAAACCCGAAAATCTTCGTTGGCCCGCGCCGACCGCGCCGCCGGACCCCATATGCCCAGCAGCCCATCCCGGAACTCTCCGTCTGTCCAGTGCGCCAACAAATTCCGGTCCAGTCCCTCAAAACGGGGAATCCCCAAGATGTCCCCGGTGAGCGGCTTCCGCAGCCACACCGCAAATCGGTCGCCGTCCATTTCCACTTCCACCGTAGCCATCGCTTGCCCGAATCGCACCGGACCGGCTTGCTCTTTTCCCGCCGGCCACATCCTCGTGTCTTGTCCCTTCCGCCGCTTGAACACTTCCACCGACAACAACGTATCCGATGAGTTCGTCTGCCGGCGCTTGTGCAGCCGAAGCCGGTAACAGTCCGATTGTGAGTGCCCCCGCAAAATAAAATCAGCCGGCCGCTTGTCAACCGTCGCCAACAGCAGCGCCTGAGAATCAGCCATCGTCGCCGACGGCATCAATAAATGCGGTCCTTCCGGAACCCCGGACGCCTTCCCCTGGAACCGCTCAATAAACAGCGCGCCTTTTTCAAGCGCCTGCCACAAAAGCCCCGGATTCGCCTCTGAAAAATCAGTCTGGAAATCCAGTTTGTAACGCAGCCACCCCGCCATCCCCGCCGCGCACATCGTCGATGTCGCCCCGGCCACGATCACACTCTTTATAAAATCGCGCCGTGACGCCGCCGCCTTCTGCCGTCTCCGTTCCTCTGCCCAATTCACGACTGGATCGTCATAGTAGGGTGCTTGCGCCAGCGGGATATCCGGACCCGGTCCCCTTGGCAGGCTAGGCACCGCTCCGCGATCCCGGTTTGCGGCGTTGAAAAGGTTGAGCATGGAGGTGGGTGATTCAGGGCGTGGGTTCATCTTCCTTTTCCTTCGTTCCTGTCCATCGGGATTTCCCTTGGATCGCTTTAGGGTGAACTCCTCCCCCACCTCCGACCAACACCTGCCCCTGCCGGTGATATACTGATTCCACATCTGTTTACCGATGAAACCCGTAGGGAGGGTTTATCTTATGATCTTGGGCCGCTTGCTTGGTCCCGCTCTGTTGTCGGGATTCCTGTCCTGCTTATTGTTCGCCGAACCGGCTACTGAGTCGAAATCGGCCAACACGCTGAAGGCCAAAGAGTTCACCAGCGCCCAGAAGCGATGGTGGGCATTCCAACCCATCTCCAAACCCGCCGTCCCGGCGCTGAAAACCGCCGATTGGGCCACCAACGAAATCGACGCTTTCATCCTCCAGAAGCTCGATCAAAGAGGTATCCAACCGAACCCCGCCGCCGACAAGCGCACGCTCCTGCGCCGCGCCAGCCTCGATCTCACCGGTCTCCCGCCGTCTCCTGATCAGGTCCAGCAGTTCCTCAACGACAACTCCGCCAACGCCTGGGAAAAAGCGATCGATCGCCTCCTTGCCTCCGAACACTACGGGGAGCGATGGGCTCGCCACTGGCTCGATCTCGCCCGCTACGCCGACAGCGAAGGCTTCAAAAGCGACGAAACCCGCCCCAACGTCTGGCGCTATCGCGACTACGTCATACGCTCCTTCAACTCCGACAAGCCCTATAAGCGCTTCGTCGAGGAGCAAATCGCCGGCGACGAGTTGTTCCCCGGAAATCCCGACGCCCTCGTCGCCACCGGCTTCAACCGCCACTTTCCCGACGAAAGCAACGCGCGAAACCTCATGCAGCGCCGCCAGGAACTCCTCAACGACGTGACCGACGTCGTCGGCCAGACCTTCATGGCCATGACCTTCGGCTGCGCACGCTGTCACGATCATAAATTCGACCCCATCCTTCAAAAGGACTACTACCGTCTTCAGGCGTTCTTCGCCAACACCCGCATCGACGACAATCTCGCCCTCGTGTCGCCTGAAGCCAAAGCCGAATTCCATCACAAACAGGCCATCTGGGAACAGAAGACCCAAGCCATCCGCGACAACATGCAAACGCTGGTTGAGCCGAAACAAAAGGCCCTGTGGCAGGAAGGCTTCGACAAGTTCCCGCCGGAAATCCAGGACGCCATCACCACCGCCGCCGAAAAGCGGACCCCCATCCAATGGCACATGTACTACAAGGCCCGGCCGCAGGTCGAATTCTCCGTAGCCGCCGCCTCCAAGAAGCTCAAGGGCGACGAACTCCGCCGCTACAAGGAACTGGAGCGCGAACTCGCCGCCTTCGATTCCATCAAACCGGCTTCGATCCCAGTCGCGCAAGCCATGGTCGACAACGGCACGCAGTCCCCGAAGACCCACGTCCTTGCTGTCGGCGTCTATGACGCCTATCGGGAAGAAGTGCAACCCGGCTTCCTCACCATCCTCGATCCGTCCGACGCGCGCATCGAACCCACCGCCGGCGCCAACACCTCCGGCCGTCGCACCGCCCTCGCCAAGTGGCTCACCGCCCCGGAAAACCCGCTCACATGGCGCGTGATGGTCAATCGCGTATGGCACTATCACTTCGGCCAGGGCCTCGTCGGTACCCCCAGCGACTTCGGCGTCATGGGCGAACGTCCCTCCCATAAGGAACTCCTTGACTGGCTCACCGGTAAGTTCGCCGAAGACGGCTACAGCCTCAAGAAACTCCACAAACGGATCCTGATGTCTTCCACCTGGAGGCAGTCTTCCCAAAGCCGCGACGATGCCGCCGCCGCCGATCCCGACAACAAACTGCTGTGGCGCTTCAACCGCCGCCGTCTCGAAGGCGAAGTTATCCGCGACTCGATGCTGTCCGCCGCCGGCGTCCTCAATACCAAAATGTACGGACACGGCGTCTTTCCACCCATGCCTCCCGGCATGGTCACACGAGGCGGATGGAGCACCGAAACCGACGAGTCGGAAACCCGCCGCCGCAGCGTCTACACCTTCGTCCGGCGCAATACACGCTACCCGATGTTTGAAGCGTTCGACATGCCCGACACTCACGAAAGCTGCGCCCGCCGCAACCGGACCGTCACTCCCAGCCAGGCCCTCGATCTCCTGAACAACGAGCTCGTCCTCGACTGGGCTCGCAGCCTCGCCAAACGCGTTTCGAATGACAGCGGCATCACCACCGAA
>JBGSME010000136.1:0-5409 GCA_041740335.1 Bryobacteraceae bacterium
CGCAACAGGCCGGCATACGGACGCGCGGCGACAATCCGGTCCTGAGCCTTGCGCAACCGCGCCGCCGCCACCATTTTCATGGCTTTGGTGATCTGCTGCGTGTTCTTTACCGAGCGGATGCGCCGGCGTATGTCGATCAGCGAAGGCATCTGCGGATCCTACTTGCCCGCCGTAAAGCGCTGTTTGAACTCCTTCAACAGCGCGTGCATCTGCTCTTCGAGGCCGGCGTCGATCGCCTTCTTCTCGCGGATGGTGGCCAGAATCGCCGGATGAGCGTTTTCGGTGAAGCGGTAAAGCTCACTCTCAAAGCGCCGGCAGTCCTCCACCGCCAGATCGTCGATGTAGCCCTTGGTTCCCGCAAAGATGATGAGCACCTGCTTTTCCACCGGGACCGGCTGGTGCAGACCTTGCTTCAGAATTTCGGTCAATCGCCGTCCGCGATTCAACTGTTGCTGCGAAGACTTGTCGAGATCGGAGCCGAACTGCGCGAACGCCGCCAGCGCGCGATACTGCGCCAGTTCCAGACGCAGCGAACCCGCCACCTGCCGCATCGCCTTGATCTGCGCGTTGCCGCCGACGCGGCTCACCGAGATGCCGACGTTGATGGCCGGGCGGACGTTCGAGTTGAACAAATCCGCTTCGAGGAAGATCTGGCCGTCGGTGATCGAAATCACGTTGGTGGGAATGTACGCCGACACGTCGCCGGCCTGCGTTTCAATAAACGGCAGCGACGTGAGCGATCCGCCGGACTTCAACTTCGCCGCGCGTTCGAGCAGCCGCGAGTGAAGATAGAACACGTCGCCGGGGAAGGCCTCGCGTCCCGGCGGCCGGCGCAGCAGCAGCGAAATCTCGCGATACGCGGCGGCGTGTTTGGAAAGATCGTCGTAAATGGTGAGGGCGTGCTGGTTCTTGTCCCGGAAGTATTCGCCGATGGCGCAGCCGGCGTAGGGCGCCAGATACTGCATCGGAGCGGGGTCCGAGGCAGTGGCCGCCACCACCACCGAGTATTCCATCGCGCCGTGCTCCTCGAGCGTCTTGACCAGATGCGCGACGGTGGAGCGCTTCTGCCCGATAGCGACGTAGATGCAAATCACGTCGCCGCCCTTTTGGTTGATGATGGTGTCGAGCGCGACGGCAGTCTTGCCGGTCTGGCGATCGCCGATGATCAGCTCGCGCTGGCCGCGGCCGATCGGGATCATGGCGTCGATGGCCTTGATGCCGGTTTGCAGAGGCTCTTTCACGGGCTGCCGGTCCACAACGCCGGGCGCAAGACGCTCAATGGCGTTGTAGCCGGAGGCGATGATGGGTCCCTTGCCGTCGATCGGCGCGCCGAGCGCGTCCACCACTCGGCCGATCAGGCCTTCGCCCACGGGCACCGACATGATGCGGCCGGTGCGCTTTACCTGATCGCCCTCGCGGATGGCGTGATATTCGCCGAGAAGCACGGAGCCTACCTGATCCTCTTCGAGGTTCATGGCGATGCCGGTGACGCCGTGCGGGAACTCGATGAGTTCCCCGGCCATCACCTTCTCGAGGCCGTGGATGCGCGCGATGCCGTCTCCCACCGAAATCACCGATCCGACTTCGGAAACGTTTACCGCCGCCTGATAGTTTTCGATTTCCTGGCGCAATACGCGCGCGATTTCATCTGCTCTTACTTGAGCCATAATGTTTCTGTTTTTCCCCTAGTGCGCCATGAGGCGCGCGCGAACGGCAGCCAATTGCCCGCGCACGGAACCGTCGTAGATGGTGGAACCGATCTGAACGGAGACGCCGCCCAGCAACTCGGGATTCACCTGGAAATCACATCGAACCTGTTTGCCGGTCTTGCGGCGCAATTCGCCCTCGATCATCAATTTCTCCGAGGCCGAAAGCTCCCCAGCGCTCGATACTGCGGCCCGCAGCCGGCCGAGGCGCTGGTCAAACACCGCTTCCAGATTCGCGGCCATTTCGTCCAACGTCCCTACGCGCCGGTGATCAATCACCACGAAAAGGAAATTGCGAACCAGCGGGTGCAGGTGCAGCGGCTCTCCGAGCGCCGCCACCACATTCCGCTTTCGTTGGGCCGGTACGGCGGGCGAGAGCAGCACGTTGCGTAGATCCGCCGATTCGCGCAAGAGTTGTGCGAACGACTGAATCTGTTCCAGCGCGGCGTTGGGATCGAGCCCGGACTTGGGATCGAGGGCGATGTCGGCGAGAGCGCCGGCGTACCGATTGGCAACAGCGAGAGCCATATCTAGTTCACGCGCTTTCCGAGGTCGTCCACGAAGCGGCGCACAAGCGAGGCCTGGGTGTTCGGCGTGAGACGCGATTTCACGCGATCCTCGGCCAGTTGCACCGCCAGCTTCGCGGCGTGATTGCGAAGTTCCTGTTCAGCCCGTTTCGTCGCCTGCTGAATCTCCTGGGCGGCGTTCTCTTCGAGCTTCGCAGCTTGACGCGCCGTCTCCTCCTGGATCCGTAGTTCTTCGCTGGCCATTTCCGAACGCGACGTTTCGCGCAATTGGTCGAGATCGGTGGAGAGACCCGCGATCCGCGATTCAATCGCCGCCGCGCGTGCCTCTGCTTCCTCCCGGATCACGCGAGCATCGTCAATCGACCGGCGGATCTCCTCGCCCCGCTCGCGAAAAGCCGGACCGCCAACCTTCACGGCAATAAAGCCCAGAATTCCTGCGAGGATGGCGAAATTGACGATCTTCCAAAAAAGATACGGGTCGCCGTCGTGATGCTCCGCTCCGTGTTCCTGCGCCGCACCTTCCTGGGCGGGCAACAGCACGGGAAAAGCCAATAGGCTTGCGGCAAGTAGCGTTCTGCCCAGCAGCCGGCGCGTCAAGCGGCGCTCCCGGCCAGAATCGAGGTGACGATCTGATCGGCCAAGCCGGACGAGTCGATCTCAAGGCGCTCAGCAATCTCACGCTGGCTGGCCTGAATCGCAGCGGTGGCTTCGCGAATCCTCCAGTCGACCTTTTCCTTGGCGGCTGCCAAATGCGCAGCCTGGTCGGCGCGAAGGCGATTCCGCATCTCTTCCTGCTCCTTATAGATCTCAGCGCGGGCTGCCCGGAGCTTCTCCTCGTATTCGGCGGCCTTGCGCTCTGCTTTCTTCAGCGCCTCATCGGCAGCCTTTTTGGTTCCAATGGTAGCGGCTTCGCGCTCATCGAGCACTTTTTGCAGAGGGCCGAACAGCGTCGACCGAAGGTACAAATAAAGGAACGTGAAGATCAGAAACGTCGGAAGCGCGCGCACCAGAAGCTCGCGCACCGTGGCGAGTAATGATTCCATTTGAGCTTGTTGGATCCGGGAAAGCCGAGACACCTCGCCGGATCTTTAAGGACTGTTATAGCATCGGGCCGATCCGCGCGTCAAATGGGGATCCGCTTAGGGGCGGTCCGAGTCGAATACGTACGTATAACAATATAATGCAATCAATAACTTAGCTAATAGTATAAAAATAGTATTTGACAACGTACGTCTCACCATGTAACGATCAGATCGGAGGTCAACGACGATGGCGGCCACAGGAACGAAACAGGTGCGGATCACCGAGCTTCGGCAGGATGTCTACAACATCCTCGACGAAGTGATTGCGAGCGGGGTGCCGCTGGAGATCGACCGGAAAGGCGCGGTGCTAACCGTTCAGCCTCCCGTGCTCGCCTCCAAGCTTGATCGGCTCAAGAAGTTCGCCGGTGAGACCATCTGGGAAGGGAACCCGGACGATATCTTCCAGATCGATCACCTGCAAGAGTGGAGGGAAGAGTGGGGCATCGAAAACCGGGGCTGAAGCGAGAATGATCTACCTCGATACGCACGCGGCGATCCGGCTGCGCGCGGGCGATCTTGACTGGATTGACCGGCAGACGCGGAAAGTCCTCGAAACGAGCGATATTCTCATTTCACCGATGGTGTTGCTCGAGTTGCGCTATCTACACGAGATAGGGCGGCTGAAGCTCGATCCAGACGTCCTCGTGAACGACCTTGGCGCGACAATTGGGCTTCGCGTCTGCCAGATACCGTTCCACGAAGTTGTGCGCGAGGCATCATCGGTAGGGTGGACGCGCGATCCGTTTGACCGGATGATTGTCGCGCAGGCCATGGCGCAACGCGCCCACCTGCTCACCAAAGACGCCTCGATTCTAGAGAACTACAGGAAAGCGATCCAGTAGCCCTCGCGCGCCGGTCAGCAAGTGACCGGGATGAGCTCGGCGATCGAATCCACAACCTCATTTGGGCGATAGGGATAACCATCGAGGGTTGCGCGCGAGGAGGATCCCGTGAGGACGAGGATGCTGCGGAAGCCGAGGTCAGCCGCGCCTCGAATATCGGTATCCATCGTATCGCCCACCATAATCACCTCATCGGTGGCGAGCCCAATGCGCTTGCGGGCGGCGCGCATCATGAACGGATTTGGCTTGCCAACGTGGTAAGCCGTGACACCGGTTGCCGACTCCAACATCGCGACAATTGCGCCACACCCGGGACGCGGCCCGGCATCGGTGGGACACCATGTGTCGGAATTCGTCGAGACCAGCTTTGCACCGCGGCTGATACAACGGTGGGCATGCTCGGCCATCTCGAAGTTAAGCACGCGGCCTTCTCCTACGATCACGTAATCCGGTTGCTCGCGGCTGGTGGCATAATGGACCGCGTTGAGCGCCGCCAACAAGCCTCCCTCGCCGATTACGAAAGCCGTTCCGTTCGGGCGTTGCTTGTGGACCCACTCGGCGGTGGCCATCGCTGACGTGTAGACGTGCTCCACAGTCGTATTAATGTCAAACTTGCGAAGCTTCACAACGACATCCAGAGCCGTGTAGGCGGAATTGTTGGTTAGAAAAAGATAAGGAATTCTCTCCGCTTGCAGGAAGCTGAGGAACTCCGCAGCGCCGGGAATGGCTTCCGAGCCGCGATAAATAACACCATCCATGTCGATCAAATAACCGTGTTTCATGTGTCTCTTTAAGATTGACAGACGAAGGTTTCGCCCAAATGACAGGTTAGGGTGGAGACTACGTGGTGGGGACTACGACCGTAAGTATAGCACTTCAGGTTGGGCCTACTCGCCGGTAAAGTTCTTCTCGCAGACTCTCGATGAGGCGCCCCGCGGCATCGCCGGCGTAGTTGAGACGGATCAACGTCTGCCGAACCATCTCGATGCCGCCTTCGAATTCCGGTTGAACCGTCGCGTCCACGCCGAGTTTGCGCAGATCAGCCACGTGGCGATCCCGAACCGCTCGCGCGATCACGGCCAGTTGCGGGTTGAGCTCCCGTGCCCGCTCCACTCCCAACTGCACGGTGCTTTGGTTGGCGACGGCAAGCACCAAGATCCGCGCTTGATCGATCCGGATGCCGCGCAGCACTTCCTCCCGCGTGATGTCACCCCAGATACCCGGCAATCCCTCGGCCTGGATATCGCCGAAC